>JAGDDO010000427.1 GCA_017848205.1 Oscillospiraceae bacterium
GCTGACTGATCAGATTATCTGAGGATAAAATAAACCAGAGACTACCATAAGCGATAGACTCTGGTCATAATTAACGTAAGCTGCAGTCGTTCACAGCCCTCATTACTGTGTCTGCCGTGATCAGGTTCTGACCCTGAGCGTTACCGATTAGCAGTGCGGCGTTGCAGAGTTTGTTGATCACTCTTGGAATGCCACCGGCAGAGTTCACGATTGCTTCTACAGCAGCGTCATCAAAAACATTCTGGTGAGATTCAGCACCTTCCAGTTTCATTGAAATATACGAGCGAGCATCTTCTTTTGAGAGTTCAGACATCTCATAGTTCATAACAAGGCGCTGACGCAAGGCTTCGTTACAGGAAAGGTTAAGTGCGTTACATATCTGAGGAAGACCTACAAGCAGAATTACTGCCTTGTCTTTGGAATCCATATCAAAGTTGAACAGCATTTTCAGATCACTGAGGATTGCATTATTAAGGTGATTGACTTCGTCAATAATAATAATCGGAGTAATACGCTTGCCATCCGAAAAAGAGTTGATTGCCTCCTGAATTATTCTGAAGTTATCTGTCTTTCTGTGAGCAGGTTCAGAGCCGAGAGCAAGAGCAAGGCTACGGTAGAAATCCATTACCGTTACTGAAGACAGGCAGCTGTAAACTACCTTGAACAGCGAAGGATTAAGAGCCTCAGCCCATTTGCGAACGACAGTGGTTTTGCCCTGCCCAGGGTTACCCGTGAGCAGACCAAAGCCTCTGACATTCTTAAGATAATCAAGCCTGTTTCTGACTTCATCATATTCAGAAGTGGCAACGATAATATCCTTTGAGTTTTTGATGAAAGGATTGAAGGTCAGACCATATCTTGAAACATAGTTATCAGCCATTATCAGCACCTCCAAAAATGTGTTCCTGACGCTTGGCAACGGCATTCTCTTTCTTGTTGAGCAGCCGTACAGGTATCAGCGTACCGTCAGTATCCTCAACAAATACGCATGACATATCCGGAGAATACCTGACAGTAACCTTGGAACCGGAAAATCTGGAATCTGTTTCGTATTCTGCGTTATTGAGTTTGATAACTGAATCTGCGGTAACCCGCCTGGTATCTTCCAGAAGAAACAAAGTGTCGATATCGTCCGGATTCAGCCAGCGGATACATTCAGGTTCACTGAAGAAACGGTCGTGAGGTGAAGTACCATCAAGAGAAGAGTGAACGGAGTTGTTGTAAAGGTTAACGTATTTGAACAGGCTTGATCTTACATCTTCAAGTGACTTGAAATCAGAAGGGGTTACCTCAGCAGACCACTGATCTTTCATAGTTCTGAACCAGCGTTCAATCTTCGCTTTAGCGGTTGGCGTGTAAGGTTTACAGTAGTTTATGCAGGAACCAATTCTTGCGGACAGCAGTTCGATCTGGTGATTTTTGTAATTTGAGCCATTATCGAAATTCCATACTTTAGGGACGCCGTGCCTTGAAACCGCAGATTTCATAACCGAAAGAAGGTTTTCATAATTGTCGCTGAAAAATGCGTTGATCCCGACAATCATCCTGCTTGCATCATCGATGAGTGCGATTACGTAAACTCTGCGTTTAACACCGTTTTCTCTGATGTAGATTGAAACGGAACTGTCACCGCACCAGACCTCATTGATATGTGAACGTTCATATCTTCTCATATCCCTGACGACAGTTACGCTTGTGGCTGATCTGATGGTTTTCACGTATCTTCTTACTGTGGTGTCAGAAACGTCAGATTTACAGATGAATCCTTCAGCAATCAGACGGCTGTGAATAGCAGTAGCACTCATACGAGGAAAACTGGTAACGTAATTGGCGATGACCTGTTTCAGCTCATCATCAAGTTTTCTGCTTTCACCCTGATCGGATCTGTCTTCAGGGTACAGAGCAGCAAAGCCGTTCTTTTTGTATGAGTAGTACCAGCGTTCGATGGTTGCCGGTGAAAAAGAACGTTTTGTTCCGTCAATCCACGGATATTCATGAGATGCGGCGGCTCTAAAAAAATCCTGCTTGGATCCGCCTTCATCATAAGTATCATTGATCAGCGGAACGATTACAGAATACTTCAGTAAAGCTATTTCGTTTTTGATGTTTTTGTCCATTAAGAACACCTCCTGATACAATTATACAGAAGGTACAAAAAATCACCAGTTAAGTTATGTGGTCACACCCTGCAGGGTGTTGAAGATCATTTTTATTTGCATAAACTGTCTTCTGAACACTTCAAAACACGAAGACATGATATCATTGAAAACAGATACACCTAATGATACGATTCGGGTCTTCCAGTGTTTTCGGTATCTCCGGATGACGTTGGCAATGTCACTTTCATCAATGGAGAGATTGGCTGCAAGTATATCTTTGAATCCTGATTTTCTTTCAGAGTGTTCGCATATCTGCTTCTGAACATGGTATGTAACCTGAGAATAAGGAACAACGAACGAAGGCATGACAGCGTGTGTACAACCACATTCGGAACATTTTATGCGCATGATACGAAGCCTGATTTTCTTGTCACCGATTTTCAGATACCTGTAGTAGTAGCCGTGAATGGTAAGGCAACTGCGTTTAAAGCATTTGGGATTAGAACAACGGAATGAATTGAGATTTAAATTGCCAATAAATTCATCATAATTTTTTTGAGTAAAAGTATTGCATTTTTCTGATTTAACTGTTATCATAGATATATATGATTCTCCTTTATGGAGTTTTTTATGGGAAAGATAACAGGTGCCTTGGTCGGATAGTCCTGTTATCTTTTTTTATACTCCAATAAATCTATGATATCAGAAAAATGAGACCAGCTGCAAGTAATCTGCTCAATTCATTCAGATTATTTGCGGTTGGTCTTTTATTTTATTTGATTGATTTTTTGAAAATCAGGTTCATTTAAAGTGACCGGCTACAAAGAAGAGAATGAGTTAAAAGACAAGCAGCTTGAAACAGCTGAGAAATGCGGAAAGATAAAGGCATTTATCGGACTTGTGAAAGAAGGAACATTTACAGCTGCCGATGCTGCTGAACGTATCGGTATGAGTACGGAAGAATTTGAAAAACTGATGAACACTTAAAAAATAAAAGATATCGAATAAAAAACTTACACAAAATCAGCACCGAAAGAGAAAAGGTATTTTATATCCTTCGGATATAAAATACTGTCGATAAGCTGCCGAAGGCAGCTCACCGATTCATACTTCCGGTGCTGATTTTCTGTCTGATGGGTGCTTCCGGTCAGTGACTATTGCTTAAAACCCGTAAAAATGATATACTTATAAGAAACAGACCGTAAATACAACCGGAAAGGAGAAGAGAATATGCCTCGTGAATTAGGAACGGGAGTACAGAGTTTCAGCCAGCTTATAGAAGACAAGTGTTTTTTTATTGATAAGACAAATTTTATTAAAGACTGGTGGAAAAGCAAAGAAGCAGTTTCCCTTATCACCCGTCCGCGCCGTTTCGGAAAAACC
>JAGDDO010000428.1 GCA_017848205.1 Oscillospiraceae bacterium
GATAGACGATATCGACCTATCCTGCTGGTGTGATTACTGAAAACAGCCTCTCACTTGAAATACCCCTGAAACCTGAAAGTACAACCGTTCTGATCTTTTCGCTGATCTCGTCCGGCACCTTCCCGTAACGGACAATGTCAGAGTAAACAACTGTGCCTGAAATCCCTTTCTTAGGAGTCAGGTAAAGCTGATTGTATCTGTGTGCCATTTCCCGGACCACAGACCTGTTACCTTCTGTTCCCATAATAAATCCCTCCATGAATTTTGCACTGATTACCATCCCTGTAAAAAACAGTGCTGAAACTATTAACATACTACAGGTTTTAAACATGAGTGACAGCCGGTGTTAAATAAACATTTACGCACCTATATGACGCATATTTAATCCCACTTTAAGTATAGCACACTATATGCGAAATGTCAATAAACTCTGAAGATTTTTTAAATTTTATATGCGATTTTCTCAAATATATTATGAACACATAATAAAAAAGTCCCGCTCCGGGCAACCGGATAAGGACTTTTTGTTAAATATGAATTTTAGGGAAACACTGATTAAATCGGAAATACGGCTTCGCCGTATTTCCGGGCGGGGAGATTGCGGGGCTTCGCCCCGTTCCCTACGCTGATTTATGAATAAATCAGCGTTTCCTTAGTAACAGAACAATGCCATTTATTATTTTGCAGGAGCCTTGTTTTCAACGGCAGCAAATGCCTTTTCGAGCCATTCTGCATCGCCGCACATTTCAATAGTACCGTTGTCGCATGCAGCAGCAACTTCCGGCTTTATCGGGATCTGTGCAAGTGCATCGATACCGAATTCGGCAGCTACCTTTTCAAACTTGCTTTCACCGTAAAGGTTTATCTTCTTTCCGCAGCAGTCACATTCAATGTAGCTCATGTTTTCAACAAGACCGATTATCGGAATGTTCATCATTTCAGCCATACGGACAGCCTTGCCGACGATCATTGAAACAAGATCCTGAGGAGATGTTACTATAACGATGCCGTCAACAGGAATTGACTGGAAAACTGTAAGCGGAACGTCACCTGTTCCCGGAGGCATGTCGATGAACATGTAGTCAACGTCGCCCCACATAACGTCAGTCCAGAACTGCTTTACTGTACCGCCGATAACAGGACCTCTCCAGATGACCGGAGCACTCTCGTCCTCCATGAGGAGATTAAGAGACATTACCTTTATTCCTGTCTGTGTAAGTGACGGATCAAGAAGATCCTTGTCGTTGGCAGTTGCTCTTTCCTTAAGGCCGAACGCCTTCGGGATAGAAGGACCAGTGATATCAGCATCAAGAACTGCAGTCTTATACCCCTTTTTATTAGACTTTACTGCAAGTGAAGAAGTGACCAGTGACTTGCCGACACCGCCCTTGCCGCTCACCACAGCAATTACTCTTTTGATCTTTGAATAATCATTTGTTTTTTCAATAAAACTCTGCGGCTCTTTTCTTTCACCGCAGCTGCTTGAACATGACGAACAGTCATGTGTACATGATTCGCTCATTATTACAGATGTTCCTTTCAAAATTACTGAGTCTGAGTGATCACACCCCTGTAAAGCGAGCTCACTGCATCCGGTGGGTCCGGCAGAGGATCAGTCGTTTATCAGACTATACTATAATAATATCATAACCGGACAATAATTGTCAA
>JAGDDO010000429.1 GCA_017848205.1 Oscillospiraceae bacterium
GACAGATTCCGTTTGTCTTGTCAAGCACTGTGGTCAGTGATTTAAACTTACCGTCTTCAATTACCGGTGACGGGGATTCATTACTGTAATTATCGGCAAATGAATCCACAAGCTTTATCAGCTCATCATTGAGTTCACTGACATCATAGTATCTCTTCGAAACGATCTTATACTCCAGATCGTTTACAAAATCGTTCATTGTATGCTGGCAGCTGTTTGCTTTCGAACGTTTTATATATCCCGAAATATTCGGTACAGCGATTGCTGCCACTATAGCAATTATGACGAGCACAATGATCACTTCTACTAAAGTGAATCCTTTTTTAGCTCTCTTCATAAATACCCCATCCCTTTCTTACCATAATTAACAATATATCTATATTGCGCTCTGTACGAGCGTTTTAATACCCCTGTTATTAACGTTTTGCAGTCGTTATTTTTTTCTGAACGTACTGTATTTCAATTATTATTATAGCATTTTTTCAGTACAACTTCAACACCTGAAAAAATTTCAGGCACAAGGGAAATAAGCGTAATGGCCGCGCCGCTGGCGCAGTTAAATAAACAGCCGCGAAGGTTTTGAACCTCCGCGGCTGTTTCATAGTTTTTGTTTCATATTACTGACAGAATCTCGAATCATTACTCGCTGATCACTTCGTATTTAAAGCCCAGACTCGGGTTTTTCGGCTGAGCGTTATACTGTCCGAATATACCATACTGATTTCCTATGAATTCATCATAAAGTGCTTTCGGCATACAAACCCTGTCAAAGTATGTATTATAGAATGATCCGTAATGCTCTTGGTTTTGAAGTTTGCCGTCCGACATTGAACCTTTGAAATACTCTCCTAAAGAATCCGAATAACCCACTGTCTTCGGCAGGATCGTCAATGTTCCGGTAATATGATCATAAGCACCTTTTCTGCTTTCGTAATCACTGGTACACATAAACATTCCCGAAATTCGTCGTACATTTCCGCCTATTGTGACATTACGGAAATAAGCGTTATCGAATATAAGGAATCCGATAAGCTGCTGATCATCATTAGTTGAATAGCCGAGTATCGTAAGATCAGGAGGATTTGCATAACCGCTGCAGAATCCTTCAAATGCTCTGTACTCAATCTTTTTAACCGTACTCGGTATTACCAGATGTCTGTTTCCGGCAGCAAGTGTAGCAAACGGTCTGACGTGTGCAAAGGCTTCCTCACCGATATATTCAACACCTTCGCTGATCGTAAGATTTCCTCGTCTTGAATCAGCATCGAAATACTGAATATACTTGAAAGCTCTCTTACCGATGTTCTTAACAGTACCTTCAATAGTTATATCTCCGTAAACATATGAATACAGGTGATCGTTGGACTGATCCTGTTCCGGGTTTCCGTCTTCATACCTTGTAGCTTCTGTTGAATGTCTTTCATTATTCATGAAATCATCAGCTATAGTTACAACGCTTCCGCCTATGATCAGGTTGTTTATTCTTGCCATCGAGAATATCGCCTTGTTATCACCAAGTACACCATTCGGACCTGATGAACCGTGTACGACTACTGCAGGATATTTGCTGATCTCCTGTCCTTTTGTATTCTGGTCCATTGCAGCGCCGAGCGCCTTGAAAGCATAAGGTCCTATGTAGTTTACTGACGAAGGAATTTCAAGTTTTCTGTCAGCTGCAGTTATCGAATCGTCGGAATAAAGCTCATATAATCCGCTGAATGCACTCTGTCCGATATGCTCTACTGTATCTGCTATTCTGAGTACACCGGTAAAGCCGTTACAGTTCCAGAATGCCTGACTTCCGATTTTCTTGATACCAGCTCCGATAGTAAGATTACCTCTTACATTGGAATACTTGTGAACATTATTACCGTTGAAATTTTCAAGAGAATTGTTCTCCATGAACTCATTAGCTATGCACTGTACTGTTGCTTTGTGCCCGTTTAGCTCACCGCCTATTGTAACATTGGTAAAATGAGCGTGATTAAAGATGTCCTTGTCGATAGTTCTGAGTCCGTCTTTAGTTGATGAATAACCGAGAACTGTGAGCGATCCCTGATTATCATCGCTGAAATACTCGCCGCCCTGGCCGAAGTGCTTGAATGCCTGTGTTCCGATACTCGAAACTGTTGACGGAATAAGAAGATCACCGTGGAAATTACTGCAGGCATTGAATGCATTTTCACCGATAGATTCAAGACCTTCATTCAGTGTAAGAGCTCCGTTTAATTTATCACAGCTCAGGAATGCCGTTTTACCGATTTTCCTTACGCTGCTTCCGATTGTCAGGCTGCCGCTTACATAATCGAATCTGCGTACATTGCCGTAGCCAAAGTTATCAGTATACTGATTGTTCATGAAATTATCAGCGATGCTCTCAACATTTCCGCCAATGATCACATTGGTGTAATGACCGTGATTGAAAATATTATTGTCAATCGTCTTTAAGCCTCCGCTGACTGATGAATAGCCGAGTATCGTAAGCGAACCTGTATTGCCGCCATTCGAAACATTTCCCTGTCCGAAGTGCTTGAAAGCTTCCGTACCTATGCTGTTTACCGTCTGCGGTATAAGCAGATCACCCTTGAACCACGGACACGCATTAAATGCGCTTTCACCGATCTTTTCAAGACCGTTATTAAGATTAAGTGCTCCGTTAAAAGAATCCATGCACAGGAACGCTGTGTCTCCAACCTGCTTTATGCTTGGTCCGATTGTAAGCGAACCACTGATTTTTGAATAATCATACGTTCCGCTGTCATCTTTATAGGAATCCAGAGTCTTCAGCTGATTGTTCATAAAATTCTTTGCTATTGCGTTGACACTTGCTTCTTCAGTGCTTCCGCCGATAACAACATTCTTAAACTTTGCTGACGGGAATATCGGATCGGAGTCGGCTGCGTCCGGATGTCCTATGTACCTTAAGCCGCCCTTTACTTCTGAACAGCCGAGGATCGTAAGAGAACCAGGATCGTTTCTGTCGCTGCCATAGAACTTGAATGCACATCTTCCGATGTATTCAACGCTCTTTGGTATTGTCAGTCCGCCGCCGGCATTGGTACATCTGTTGAATGCATCCTTGCCGATATTCTTAAGTGTACTGCTTTCGAAGCTGATCTCTCTGATACCGTAGTTGCTTCCGAAAGCACGTGTTCCGATTGTTTCAATACCGTCAAGGATCTTTACACTTGGCGTGAAGCGACTGTAGTTTGAATTGTCGTTATTTACCTTGACGCCTTCATTTCGTTCATCGTATTTCAGATGTCTGTACACTTTGATCTCATCTGCTGTGTAACCGTATCCGTTCTTAAATTCTTCGTAAACAGTCTGACTGTCTTCAAGAACATTTTCAGCCTGCAGACCTGAATTATAGAAAGCGAAATTACCAATGGTGTTTACTGTACTGCCTTCGCCGCCGATTTCGACTGACTTAAAGTGTGCAAATGAGAACAGTCTGTAGCCGATAATATGCTGGTTTCCGTTTGATTCGGAATATCCCTTGATTCTCAGTGTTCCGAGTTCTCCGTCCTTAGCGTTCATCGCAAACTTCTTGAAAGCTCGTCTGTCGATGTTGTGAACCGTTCCCGGTATGGTAAGATCGCCGTGCATATTCGGAAGATTCTCAAACGCTGAATAACCTATTGTAACAAGATTCGGGGCATTGAATTTCAGTTCGCCGTCAAATCCTGCATCGTTGAATGCTTCACCTTCGATCACCGAAACGTTGCCTGTAATAGTAAGGTCTCCGGTTATTCCGTGATGATCGATGTTGGTATTATATGAACCGGTAGTCATGTTCATCTCTGATTTCATGAAATACTGATCTATAACATCAACATTTCCTCCGATCACTACATTGCGGTATCTTGCATGGTTGAAAAGTGTTCCGCCTGAATCCGGTTTACCTGAATATTTATTGTTGCCGAGATATCTCTTTCCGTCTTCGATACGGGATGCACCGAAAATCGTAAGGCTTCCTCGACCGGAACCGGAATTGTCGAATGCATACGGTCCCATAAAGGTAACTGTGGAAGGTATTGAAAGACTGCCTATGCCTGATGTGCCAAAGAAGGCTTCACGTTCGATTGTTGTCAGTGATTTATTGTTTTCAAACGTTACATCTGAAGTGATCTTGTCGCAATTCCAGAATGCATATCTGCCGATATGCTGAACGCTTTCCATGCCTGCAAGACCTTCAATACTCATTTCCCGGAATGCGCTGTTGCCAATTATCTTTACGCTGCTTCCTACATGCAGAGTGCCTCTGATCTTTGAGTAGTCTGCAACAACAGTTCTTGCTGTCTGTGAATCTTCATCATCTGATTCTGAATCAGTATCTGTTGCAGGCAAAGCTGTCATATCATGCTTGAATGCTGCTTCAGATACAGTTTCAACCAGACCGCCTACCGTCATGTTATTGAACTTCGAACCATTAAAGATAAATGCACCGAGAGTTTTTCCTGCTCCGGTCGAACCGGAACCAATTGTGAGTTTTCCTGCATCAGTGTCAGAAACTGCTGAAGCAAAGTTTTCAAATGCGTATGCTCCTATTCCTCCTGTAACTGTTTCAGGAATGGTGAGTCCGCCCTTTATTCTTATACAGTTTCTGAAAGCTTCCGCACCGATTTTATTAAGTGCTGTGCTTAATTTTATGCTTCCGTTGAATCCGGTACAGTCTTTGAAGGTTTTTATTCCGATGGTCTGTACACTGTCAGGAACGTTAAGACTTCCTGTAAATCCGGTACAGCCTTCAAACGCTTCATTACCGATAAGTGTTAATACCTGATTCTCTGAAAATCCGAGTGTTCCGGTTAATTCCCTGCAGTTTTTAAACGCCTGATTACCGATAGTTTTAACGTTGCTGCCTATTGTAAGCGAACCGGTAAAATTATCATACGGTCTTGTTTCTTCTGAATCCGCAGTTTCTTTTATAGGATTATTGCTGAATGCATATTCACCTATGTTTTCTATTTTTCCGCCAACATAAACATTTTTGAAATGACCGCCGGTAAATATCAGAGCACCAAGGTTAAGACCGTTGCCTGAATCACCAGCATTCACAGTAAGCGCAGGATATTTTTCAGGATCGTTCTCTGCTGCTGCAAAGCTGTCAAAAGCTCTTACGCCCATAGCTGTCACGGTTTCAGGAACGATAAGATCTCCTTTAAAGCCAGTGCAGTTTTTAAATGCTTTGATGCCTATTTTCTGTATACTGCTTCCCAGATCGATACTGCCGTTAAATCCGGTACAGCCTTCAAAAGTACTGTTTCCGATTTCCCGTACTGTTGCTGGAACTGTAAGATCTCCCTTCAGTCCGTAACAGTTTCTGAACGCTTCGTCACCGATAGCTGTCAGTCCGTTTCTTTCAGGAAGGGCATCCGGAAGCCTGAGAGTGCCGTTAAATCCAAGACAGTCTTCAAAAGCCTGCGAACCGATGACTTCAGTTCCGTCCGGAATTGTAAGTCCGCCTTTAAACTTAAAGCATCCGCTGAAAGCAGAATTATCAATGGTTCTGAAGTAACCGCCGTCAGGTAAATCAAGTGTACCGTCAAATCCGGCACAGTTTTTAAACGCATTTACTCCAACCTTTGAAACCTTGTCAGTAATAATAAGATTTCCTCTGAATTCATTATAAGGATTTTTTCCGCTAAGCGGTGAATTTTCAAAGGCCTTATTATCGATCTCATCGATATTACCGCCTATGGTAACGTCTCTGAAGTGACTGTTTGTAAATATAAGAGCACCAAGTTTGGTAACAGCAGCATTGGAAAAACTTCCGCCTTTTACAGTGAGTGAAGGATAATCTGATGAATCACTCTTAGCTGAAGCGTAACCGTCAAATGCATAGCTGCCTATCGTACCTACAGATTCAGGTATCAGAAGATCTCCGCTCGCATTTTCCCATCCGCTGAACGCTTCTCCGCCAATTGACTTTACATTTCCCAGGTCGAGTGAAGTGAATGAACTGTCATTATAGAACGCTTTGCTCAGCACTCTGTTTACAGAACTTTCAAGTTTCAGTGTTCCGGTAAAATTATCATAAGCAACTTCATCTACCGGATGTTCGTTATTAAACGCATCTGCTGCCACTTCTTCGACTTTTCCGCCGATAGTAAGATTCTTAAAGTGTGAAGCCAGGAAAATATTCGGGCCTATTCCTTTACCGTCAAGACCTGATCCTCCGTAGATGGTAAGTGAAGGATAATTCTCATTATCTGATGCATAACCATAGAACGCTCTTAAATCCATAAATTTCATGGTACCCGGAATAACAAGATCGCCCGTGGCATTTATCCATCCGTTAAACGCATCGTGCCCTATGAAGCTTACTGAACCAAGATCGATGGAAGCAAAAGATAAATTATCCCTGAATGCATCAAGATCAACCTTCCACACTTTTGGTCCGAAGCTAAGCTGTTTGAATTCTGAACTGTCAAATATACCTTTGACAACAATGTTTCCTTCATGCGAAGGCGTTATTGTTGAACCGTTGATCCTTAGTGTACCGTTGGAAATTTTAAAGGACTTAAAGGCATCAGCACCTACCTGTTTAACTCCTTCCGGCAATACAAAACTTGTTCCGGTCAGAGTCACATTATTGAATGCATTTGATTCTATCTTTGTGAGTTTATCAGACGGAAGGACAATTGATTCCGGAGTTGATTTAAGACTGAGATCCTTAAACGCGCTGGCTTTGATAGTCATATCAGGCGCTGTCGATGAAGGAGCTTCGATCGTAATTGATTTTAACCCGGAAGGTTCTTCAAAATAGAACTGATTTATTCCGTCACCGATCTCAGTTACATTATAGTAGTTACCGTCATTCTTATAGTAATACGTGGTATTGCCGATCTTAACAGAAAAAAGATTACTATCAGCAGTAGTCGTCCAATATCCTTCTGCCCTTGATGGAATAACAACGTCAATGTCATTTCCAAGATAGCCCTTCATTCTTAAATTATTTCCGACTTTTTCAAACACAAATTCATTTATCGAAACTGTTGAGGCATTACTGTCATCATTCAGATTAAGATTAAATGATGAATTAACTATCTTTCCAGTCTTTCCGTTCTGATTACTCAGATAATCTGCATAATAAACCGTTACATTTCCATTATACTTCTTTCTGTTTAAAATACTACCTGTAGTTTTACCAAGCTCATCAACAAATGCACTGTCATCTCCCGCCAGAACTGTATTTCTGTCTACTTTATCAGTTTTAGCCAGAAAATACCTTTTCGTATTGCTTGCTTCTTTTTTTAAATGATTGAGTTCCTCACTGTGATAAATAATGGAACTGTTCGCAGCAACTTTATTATCAACTTTTATCTGATAATTAGCGTACGCTGCTATATATGCTTCACTGAATCCAGAAGCAGAAGTCGCATAATTTATTACACTACCCCAAAAAGTCGGCTTGTTTGATTTATCATACTTCGCGCTCAGACTCTTGAGTGAACTGCTGACCTCAAATAAAAGTTTACCATTGAGCTGACTGTCATCTGACATCGAAAGTCTGACTTCTCCGGCAGCTTCAAATTCATTGATGTTTCCAAGAAGAGTTGTTTCATTGGTTTTGTTGTAAGGTTGTTCTGAATCTTCGGTAAGATACCAGCCATTCTCATTAACCTTTGTTTTTCTGCTGAACTGAATTTTTACCGAACCTTTTGAGTCCTTTCTGATCACACCATAGACCTGATTTGTATTCTCAGATATTGTGACAGGATATTCAACCCATGCACTGATCTTGTCAAGGTCAAACGCTTTATCGCCTTCTGAAATATTGTATGAAGTCTTAAGTTCAGCATTAGTTTTATTTGCATATACAGATGCAATCTGTGTGTACTTATAAGTATCAGATACCCCTGTAAGATAAATATTATAGTGCTTTGAATCACCACTGTTTATCGCATTAACAGAATCGACAGTTTTGGAAGCTGTAAAGTTAGTATCTGATCCCAGATAATAGCCGTCTTTCTGATCAGTTGATGACGCAGGTTTTAAAACAGTATCAGTATTATAAAGTTTAACCGGCTTACCTGTGTCATCTTGCAGAATATATACCTGTGATCTTTCAATAACGAGATCATCAACCGAAAACTTATCACTGTTTTCAGCCTGCTTATACGTTATATTGAAATCTGCTTTGTTTGGAACAAGCTTTGCAATTACCGTATTATTCTCTTTGATCTCTATTGTGCCGTCAAGTTTTTCTTCTTTTGTAACTTTGTCGTTATTGCTGTAATTTTTCTCAGGTATATCCGAAGCCGGTATTGTTTCCTTGTCATAGGTCTTTACCGGATCACCGTTCTGATCTTTGACTGGTGTTCTGTTTACCGGATCAACTACATTATAATGTGATGTTTTTTCAACAGTGATATCTTTAAGAATATCATCTGAGTTTTTATATTCCTTTTTATTGTCATCACCGGTATCATTATCATCAGTAGTGTCATTATCGTCATCTGAGGCAGTTTCAGTTGTGATGACAGAGTAATCATTTCTGTCAGGTACCAGTATTGCAACAACTTCGCTGGTATCGTCATCTATGACTTTGATTGTTCCGTCAGATTCAGAATCTTTTCTGATTTTCACCTCTTCTTCATTGATAACTGTAATAGGATCGCCGTCAGGATTAACTATGACCTGCTTTACCGGCTTTGTTACAATAATATCCCCTTCGTTTGCTGTAGAAGGTTCAATTTTGTAATCCGGCTTTCCGTCGCCGTTGGTGTCTATTATTTCTTCCTGATCGCCATTGGTTCCGGCATCTCTTTTTATAGTTTTTATCAGTGTTACTGGTTCATATTTAAGAACGCCGTTATCATAGTATTTATTGTACTCCTGATAAACAACCAGCATCTCATTTGTCCTGCCGGAGAAGAAATCATTTAACAGCTTGCTTTCATCAGATAAAAGCTTATCAAGATCCTGCTTTTCCTGTACAGCTTCTTCAGAGCTGCTGTCAGAGAACATACCGCTCCATGTCATGTTTTTAACATTTTCTCTCTGAGCAGGATCAACTAAAATAAAACCATTTTTAATAGTATAGCTTTCATCTGAGGAAGATGAAACTTTAAAATGTTCAAATACAGCATATGAATCGTCACTGTAATTTACTCTTATCTTAATTTTGTCTTTCAGGTTTTCCCTGTTTACGGAAGAGTCAGGAGTGATGACAAGAATACCGGCATTGTCGGTACCATATACATCCGCATCCGTCTTAGGTGTTTTTGAGCTGACAAGCGGTCTGAAACCTGCTGCTCCGTTTCCGGATGAAGCATGATCGATACCTTTGACATTATCGTTTCGCTGAACATACCAGTTACTGTCACGCTGAATCCATTCGATATCATTGTTTTTGACATCGGCTACAGTATATGAAGCCAGATTATCATAGTTCAGTCCGTCAAAATAAAGATAAGAACCCTCGTTTCCTTCTGCTGAAGGCCAGTTGATGTGACTGTTTACTTCTTCTTCACTGAGCTCCGCGATTTTCATTATATCTTCAGACGGATAATATACAATGAACTTATGTGTCCCCGGTTTATCGTCAGGAGCACCGGCGTCAAAATCCTCGTGATGATCAACAAGGATCCACTCGACATTCTGTTCCTGCTTTTTTTCACTGACTGTCATGCCGACGATTTTGTATTCGGAGCCGGATGTCTCATTTATATGTGATACAACGTCATCAACAAGTATCGGATTACTGTTATCATTATTGTACATGTCAATAAGTTTCAGTATCTCTGACTTGTAAATTTCTTCAATTGTACGTCCGGCCTTCACATATTCCGAAGTATCGATAAGTGCTGCTTTAAACTCGTATTCACTTTCAAGATGAACAGGATCATCCATGCAGCTGCATATGCACTGTTCGATTTTCACTTTAGCAGTGTTGGGATCTTCGGCGCCGCCAGGCGTTATTAACCACTTAACAGTATACTGACCGCCGTTCGGACATATGCCAGTCGCTTCAGTTATTTCTTCTTCAAGGCGCTGAAATTTTCCGTTTTCATTTTTTATATCTGCTGATGCTTTCTGGCTGTCGCTTGCCGAATCAACAAGTTCCACCAGTTCATCATTAAGATCATTTACATCATAATATCTCTTTGAAACGATTTTATACTCGAGATCGTTCACAAAATCATTCATTGTACGCTGACAGTTATTAATTTTCGAACGTTTTAAGTATCCCGATATATTTGGAACAGCAATTGCTGCCACTATTGCAATTATGACGAGAACAATTATCACTTCAACAAGAGTGAATCCTTTTCTGGCTCTCTTCATAAGCACCCCATCCCTTTCTGATCATCAATCCGAATAGAAAGCTACCTTAAGCACCTCTTCCGGTGTGGTAATACCTCTCCTTACAAGCTCTATTGCACTCTGTCCGAGTGTTTTCATCCCCTGGTGTTCCACTGCGTAGTTGAACATATCCTGACTGTCTGCTCCGGCCGTTATCATTCTCTTGAGAGGCTTGTCTATTATTACCATCTCATGAATAGATACACGTCCCTTATAGCCGGTATTGTTGCAGATATGACAGCCATGTCCTTTCTTGATGACCTTTATGTCCGGTCCTATGACCGCACTTTCCTCCGGTGTCGGTTCACATTCGTAGGCACAGTTAAGGCATACCTTACGAACCAGTCGCTGTGCGACTACGCCGACGAGAGAGTTTGCTACCAGATACGGTGCGAGTCCCATGTCTTCGAGTCTGACTATTGACGAAATTGCGTCGTTCGTATGAAGTGTTGAAACAACAAGATGTCCTGTAATAGCCGCTTTTACCGAGATCTCGGCTGTTTCGGCATCTCGTGTTTCTCCGAGCATGATAACGTCCGGGTCCTGACGAAGGAGGGCACGGAGGCCGACTCCGAAAGTAAGTCCTGCCGGAACGTTTACTGACATCTGATTGATCTTCGGAAGGCTTCGTTCAACCGGATCCTCGATCGTTGAAATGTTTACCGGTCTCTTCGCAAGATGCTCGAGTACCATGTAAAGTGTAGTTGTTTTACCTGAACCTGTCGGTCCGGTTATATAGATAATTCCGTTCGGAGACGAAAGCATCTTCATTATCTTTTCGTATGCCTCCGGCTCCATGCCGAAATGTCCTGCCTTGTCGATTGCCGTGTCGGTCGAAAGATAACGCATTACAACCTTTTCACCGAATATAGTCGGAATGCATGAAATACGGACTGAAATATCGAAACCCTCGACCTTGGTCTTGAAGTTACCGTCCTGCGGAACACGTTTTTCCGCGATGTCCAGATTTCCCATGATCTTGATACGTGCTACAACAGATGAATGAAGGTTCTTGGCCAGTGTAACGTATTCGACGATCTGGCCGTCGATTCTCATTCGTACCTGTGTAAAGGTCTCGAAAGGCTCAATATGGATATCGGAAGCACCCGCGCTGTATCCACGCGCAAGAAGAGAGTTTACGAGCTTGATAACCGGAACTTCATCCTCACCTTCCTCGATCTCGAGTGAAGGAACCTCAATATCTTCAACGGATGTATTCGCCTGCTTGGCAGCAAGTCGCGCACCTACTTCAGCGTATGTCTGGTCGATGAGTCGCTTTATAGTCGCCGTTTCAGCAAGATAGATCTCGAGCGGCATGTTTACGATCTGACGGATATCTTCCTGCGCGTAGAAGTTAAGCGGATCGGACATGGCCAGCTGGAACTTGTTGTCACGCTGTGAAAGCGGAAGCACGTTGTACTTTACAGCCAGCGGCTTCGGTATTTTTTCTGCAGCTTCGAAGTCCGTTACGTAGTCATCGAAGTTGATCATAGGAAGTTCAAGTTTTCTTCCCAGACTTTCAAGTACCTGACGCTCAGTTACGAATCCCAGTTCCTGAAGCAGCGCACCAAGTCGCTTGCCCTTTCCGGCATCGGTCTTCTGATAGTCAAGTGCCTGTTTTATGTGATCATCGGTGATATATCCGTACTCTTTGAGCACCTCACCGATAGGTATGTTCTTCATTGCCATATTTCAGTGTTTTCCTCCCTGATATTTCTTTCCTGGTTTTTCCTCACCAGATATAAGTGTAGAATATTTCAATTTTGCTCATATCATTATCAACAATATCGCCTTTGATAAAAATATGATCTTTTAGTTCTTCATTAAGTATCGGTATGCTGCCTTCACGTTCGTAGAAAATTTCATCATCACGCTTTATAGTTACCGAAAAGCCTATAGTATCCGGTTTGGCATCATTATCGTATTTATCAAATGAAATTATGCAGTCACAGCCGTTCATGGTATTGATTATTTTGCTGCTGTCGTTTTCATCCTGCTTTCCATAGACAAATACTTCAGTGTTTACATCTTTTCTTTTAAGTACCATGCAGTCTGCCTTACTGCCGGTTAACGGACGTACTGTCAGCTGCTCAAAATATTTACTGATCTCGTATTTTTCCTCTTCATCTGCAACGTCGTTTTCTGTGAATTTTTCTTCACCGATACGCTTTCTGCATTCTTCATCAGAGACAAACGCCTTTGCCCCCTTTATATTTATATCGACA
>JAGDDO010000430.1 GCA_017848205.1 Oscillospiraceae bacterium
CGGTCATTAATTTCCAGAACCTGTCTGTTCCTGTGATCAGAAGCACACTGAGAATAACCGAAAATACTGCAGATAAAACGCTGTACTGAAGACATTCTATGGCAGTCATGAATTTCAGCTGTCCGTCAGTCATTCCCATGCACTGCAGAGATGCCATTTCGCTTTTTCTGTTGGCAATACCTGTGGATATGATGTTCATCATGTTTACAACTGCAGTAATTGCCAGCAGCAGATTTACTATCAGTCCGCCGGTACGGAGTGCAGCAATTACGTTATGTATATCGATTTTCTCTTTGAGAAGGTCCCATTCAAGAGATACAGTATCTGAGTGTGCATCAAACCAGTCTGTTATCTCTTTATGAGTTTTTTCGTTATATTTGTCATCAGACAGAGAAGTACAGAAAAAGTCTGCTTCATGTGCTATGTCGCCGTAATATTCATCGCAGATCTCATTATAAGTTTCAAGCGTTCCTATAAGAAGTCCGTTATACTGGGCAAATATCTTTTCTGTTTGCTCCGCTTTACCGGCGATATTTATCCGGAGTTCAGGTGTTTCCTTTTTAAGATTTTGTACTACCTCTGCGACGCTCATATTATCTGTATCAATACCTTCCGGAACAGTCCGGCGGTTCGTTATGAGTGTACAGTCACCGCTCTCCGGAACTTTAAGTTTGATGTTGTCTAATAATTCTAACCATGACAGGTTTAGAATATAGTCACCGGAACGTGCGAGTTCTTCGTAGCTTACAGGAGAGTTGCCGCCATACAGGTGGTCGTAGTACGCCTTGTTTACATAGCAGGTAACTGCCGGTGTTTTGTAATTCTGATCCTTGAAATGGTTCATTTCGATTATGCATATTTCTGTATCTTTGAATAATCCGCTGTCTTCAATTTCTATAAAAGCTTCTTCATATGATGTACCTGTAAAGTTATAATTGCAGTTTGCGGCGATAAAATCACAGTCATATGCATAATCATTAATGGTTCTGTTTATACTGCGTTCGATGGTATCAGTGAGTTCGGTAAACACTGAAAATAAGGTTATCGAAATAGTAAGCGAAATTACAGTGATTACAAAACGCTTTTTCTGTCTTCCTGTATTTCGGGATGCGATATTTCCGGATATGCCGAAAATGAGTCCTGAAATAGTATGCTTTCGTATTTTCTTTACATCGTTCGGACGTGATTTTATAGCCTCAATAGGTGATTTCTTAATAACACGCATACCAACGCCGTAAGCAGAAAGAAATACCCATGCTGCACCTACTGCTGCAGATACAAGAAGCATGAGAGGATCAACTGAAAAGCTGAGTACCGCTTCCTCGCCGGTAGTTCCCCTGATATAGTCAAGAAGTCCTGCTGACAGAACAGCTCCGTACATAACGCGTGCAAATACGATACCTGAGATTATCCCTGCAGGTATAGCTGTTATACACTGATGCATTCCTTCGATGGTGATGATATTTACTATCTGTCCCGGTGTTGCACCGATGGACTGAAGAACTCCGTACTGCCTTTCCCGTTCCTTAGATGATATTTCAAACGCAGTATCGACCACAAGACGAAGTGCCACAGCAAAGAACACCGCAAAGATAAAGAAAAACGCGAAGATCCTCGCTCTGTTTAAATGTCCCTCATCATCAACGGTGTCTATCGTCATAAGCATATCGTTCCATTCATACTGACTCTGCTCGTACAGTTCACTGGCACCTATTCTTTTTGCCGCGTCTTCGAGCCAGGCATCACGGTAGCCGATGTCCTTGTCAAACATGATCATTGCGGATAAACATCCGTCTTCGTCACGTTCGGTTTTTACTGAGCCCACGCATTTTA
>JAGDDO010000431.1 GCA_017848205.1 Oscillospiraceae bacterium
AGGAGGAGAATGCTTTATGAAAAAACAAATGATCGCTGCTGCAGCACTTACAGCTATTCTGGCACTTACCGGATGTGACGCAGGAACAGGAAGCGGAACTGCAGAAATCGGAAACAAAGGGAGTGACAGTAAGCCTGCTGTAACAAAAGTAGCTGAAACAACAGCAGAAACAAAAAAGGCGGCAGATAAAGAAACTACGACCGCAGCTGCAACAGAAGCCGCAAAAACGGCTGCTGAAGTTAATGCAAAGTCCGAAGGAACAGTCAAGCTCGGCGAGTCGCTTTTCGGCGGATATGTTACAGCCGATACAGCAGTAAAAAGCAAGCCGGATGCCGGTTCTGATACGCTGATCGTAGTACCGTCCGACACACAGATCGGTGTACACGAAAGCGGTAAGGACGGATGGTTTATGACCGAATTTCAGGGAAAGACCGGTTACATTCCTGCAGGTTCCGTAAAAGAAATCCAGCCGTATGATCCGTCTCTCGGCGGCGACAATGTAAACGGAGGTTCAGTTTCCGGAAATGCCAAACTCATGACCGGCACACATAAATATGCCGAATCACTCGGAGTGATCCCGGAAGGAACACAGGTCATGTATTATGAACTCGCTGATTACTCAGGCTGGTGTGTGGTAAATTATCAGGATAAAATCGGCTATGTGGAGTCAAAATACATTAGTCAGATCGAAGACTACGATCAGGGTAACACTGAAAATCCGTACGATGAGTATATCGGGGAATGGCAGAGCAGAGAACAGTGGAACGGCAGTAATTTCACCATTAAGATAAGCAGAGACCGTGAACTCATGAATGTAGAAGTTTCATCCCACAGTGCAGTTGCAGATTATCTGTGGAACTATACCTGCATAACCAGTGAAGACGGCACATGCATTATATGTGATGAAGGCGGAACACTGCAAAGAACAGACTATTCACCGGAAGGTGAAATGCAGGAGCCTGTGACAGTTTATACTGACGGTACAGCAAGATTCAACATAAAGGGTGGAACACTCTTCTGGTCAGACGAGAAGGAAAGCACAGCACAGCAGGTCGGATTCGGTAAAGTGGAATAAAAAAAGGATGGTCATACCCGTGCGGGTATGACCATTTTTAACCTTGCGCCGCAGACGTACCACCGTTTCGGAGCAATGAACTTATCAAACGTTAAAACTATACACAATAACAACAGCCGTGAAGGTAAATACCCTCACGGCTGTTTCGTTGTATTAATAAGTTACGGATTATTTGTCGTATTCATATCCGAGCTTAAAAGCCTTGGTGTTCTTTTCAATCATAGCAGCCTTTTTCGGCGGGATGATCTTTTCGAAAACTGCAACGATCTTGTTGTAGTCGATTCCGAGGAATCTGTCAGAGCATTCTCTGATTGCCTTGCCGAGGATGATGATGTTTGCCATACCTGTAAGGCCGTTTTCCTTTGCCATTTCTGTTGAAGGAATGTAGTAAACAGTGATGTCGTCGCGTGTAGACTTTCTGTCGATGATAGAGCTGTCAGCGAATACAATTCCGCCCGGCTTTACTGTTGGTTCGAACTTGTCGAATGAAGGACCGTTCATTGCGATAACAATGTCAGGTGCTGTAACGAGCGGTGAACCGATCGGGTCGTCTGAGATACATACTGAACAGTTACATGTACCGCCGCGCATTTCAGGACCGTATGAAGGGAGCCATGAAAGTTCCTTTCCTTCCATAAGTGCAGCGTTTGCAAGGAGTTTTCCTGAGAAGAGAACG
The DNA here is from genome assembly GCA_017848205.1 of Oscillospiraceae bacterium. Next base: position 1,752 of record JAGDDO010000431.1, read on the forward strand.
CCCTGTCCGCCGAATCCGCATATAATGGTTTCTGTAAGCATTTTAGTTCTCCTTTCAGTCTGCCTTTTCTTCCTTGTTCCATACTGCTTCGTCCTTGTAAACTCCGAGAGGGAAGTACGGGATCATTTCATCACGTAATCTCTGGAGAGCGTCAACAGGAGTGAGACCCCAGTTTGTAGGACATGTTGAGAGTACTTCAACAAGTGAGAAGCCTTTTCCGTTAATCTGGTTTTCGAAAGCCTTCTTGATTGCCTTCTTTGCTTCACGGATGTGAGCAGGAGTATCAACAGAAACTCTCTGTGCAAGAGCTGTACCGTCGATAGTTGCGAGCATTTCGCAAACCTTTACAGGATAACCCTGGATCTCAGGTTCACGTCCGTAAGGTGTTGTCTGTGTTACCTGACCAGGAAGAGTTGTAGGAGCCATCTGACCGCCTGTCATACCGTAAATTGTGTTGTTTACAAAGATAACAGTGATGTTTTCGCCTCTTGCAGCAGCGTGAACAGTTTCACATGTACCGATAGCTGCGAGGTCGCCGTCGCCCTGATATGTAAATACTACTGAATCAGGAAGTGCTCTCTTGATACCTGTTGCAACAGCCGGAGCTCTTCCGTGAGGAGCGCCAACCATGTCACATTCAAAAAACTTATATGCCATTACTGAGCAGCCTACAGGGAAAATACCGATGGTTTTTCCTTCAATAGCGAGCTCGTCCATTACTTCTGCTACGAGTCTGTGGATGATACCGTGTGTACATCCAGGACAGTAAGTTGTAGGTACGTCGCAGAGTGCGTGCGGTTTGTCAAATACTACTGCCATATTAGAGACCCCTTTCTGATATCTTTACTATCTCATCGAGAATTTCAGCAGGTGTCGGAATGTTACCGCCGTTTCTGCCGAAGAATTCTACAGGAATTCTGCAATTGAGAGCAAGACGGATGTCATCAACCATCTGTCCCTTTGACATTTCAACGCTTAATACTTTCTTTGCGTTCTTGCATGCTTCGTTGATCTCTTCAACAGGGAAAGGCCAGAGTGTCTTTGGTCTGAAAAGACCAGCCTTTATGCCCTTTTCTCTTGCCTGGTTTACAGCAGACTTTGCAACTCGTGCTGTTGTACCGAAAGCAGTGATAACGAGATCAGCGTCTTCGCACTTGTAGATCTCAGCTTCGTGGATGTTCTTCTTTATTGTTTCATATCTTTCGTATCTTGCGTCAACTGAAGCTTCGAGTTCATCAGGCTGGAGGAAGAGTGAGTTGATGATGTTG
>JAGDDO010000432.1 GCA_017848205.1 Oscillospiraceae bacterium
AAATGATCCCGTATTCGATCTTGGTTTTAAGTATACGCATAACGCTGTCGTTTAAGCGGTCTTCGGTGAGTCTTCCGTTTTTTACTGCTTCGGAAATACCGTTTGCTGCTTTTTCGAGGTCGTCGGGCATGAGGATAATGTCGCAGCCGGCTTCGAGAGCCATTACTGCGGCTTCGTCCGGTGAATAGCGGTCTGTGATGGCTTCCATCTGTAGGGAGTCAGTTATAATGAGGCCGTTAAATCCAAGCTTTTCGCGCAGGAGTCCTGTTATTAAATCCTTTGACAGTGATGCAGGAACATCGTTGTTCGTAACCGCAGGAACTGCAATGTGACCGGCCATTACCACTGGTGCTCCGGCAGCGATACCCGCTCTGAACGGAGCGAGCTCGCAGCTTTCAAGTTCATCAAGATTCTTTTTTGTTTCGGCAAATTCCTTGTGGCTGTCCGTATCAGTATCGCCGTGGCCCGGGAAGTGCTTGATCGTGCAGATAACACCGCTTTCACGGAATCCGGCAACCGAACGTTCAACCATCTGTGAAACAACTGCAGGATCGCTGCTGAAAGCACGTGTACCGATGACCGGATTCTTTTTATTGGAATTAACATCTGCAACAGGAGCAAAATCGAGATTGAATCCGAGTTTTTTCAGATCGTTTCCGATGGTAAGTCCCTCTTTGTAGGCCTCTTCGGGATCACCTGTCTTACCTATTTTAGCAGTGTCCGGAAATTCCGTGGTTCCCATATCAGGATTGTTTCCGACACGTGCGATCTCGCCGCCTTCTTCGTCAACGGAAATGAACAGACCTGTTTTCGTACGCGCCTTTACATTTTTAATCATTTCCTCGCACTGTTCCTTTGTGGAAAGATTTCTTTCAAAGTAAATAAGTCCGCCGACAGGATATTTCTTCAGCTCCTCCTTGGTATTCGGATACTCGGAGAGGAATTCCTCATCAGGTGAAAGCTGTTCAGGCTTGGCTATGAAAAGCTGATATACCTTTTCCTCAAATGACATCTCTGCAAGCAGATCGGCAGCTTTCGTGTCTGCCTCAGACAGAGCTTTTTCCGTAACTGCCGGCTGTTCTGTCACAGGTGCTGCAGTTTCTGCTGGTATCATTTCAGTTTCAGAAACTGCTTCTGTTACTTCGACAGCTTCTGTTTCCGCCGCCGGATCGGCAGAGGGTTCAGCCTGCTCCGGTACGGGAGTTTCCGTCTGTGTAAGTGCCGGATGCAGCTGTGCACTCTGCGCACTTCTGTCCGGCATATTATTTCTGAAAAAAATTACTCCAACTGCACCAACGATCATGACCGCAAGAACGGAAGTTATTCTGTCCTTTGTTTCACGTTTCATATTTATCTGCTCCTTTCTGATGTCCGGCTGACGAAAAAGATCAGAGATCCTCTCCGTTTGATTCCATTACCTGCTTAAACCACAGTGCGGAATCCTTGACTGTCCTCTCCTGTGTCCGGTAGTCAACATAAACAAGGCCGAATCTTTTGTCATATCCTTCTGCCCATTCAAAATTATCCATAACCGACCAGTGCATATAACCGAGGATATCAATCCCCTCATCGGCCGCTTTTTTCAGATATCTGAGATAGCGGTGAGTAAAATCGATTCGCTGGCTGTCATGCACCTTTCCGTCAAGAGCAATCCAGTCATTATTGGCCATGCCGTTTTCAGTGATAAGCACCGGCACTCCGTAACGTTCGGTCAGGAATTTCGGTGACCAGTACATAGTCTGCGGTGTCACCGGCCAGCCGAATGATGTTCTGCCTATTCCCTGGAATGAATCGCTCGGGTATCCGTACTCAGGTATAACGCTCCTGCTTTCGTAGACATTCAGTCCGAAGAAATCAACAGGCTGTGAGATGATCTCCATGTCGCCTTCGTTTATCTGCGGCATATCATCTCCGAAGATCTCATAACCGAGATCATTGTACTTTCCGAAAAATATCGGATCAGCCCACCATCCTGCGGTAAAAATATAGCTGAACGCATTGAAGTCGAAGCTCTGTTTTCTCGCTTTTTCAACTGACGCTTCATCATCTCCGGCCGGAGTACAGCACGGAGTCGAAAAAGCAAAACCTACGACTGGCTTTATTTTCGCGTTTTCACGGATGACCTTAACTGCCTTTCCGTGTGAAAGAAGGACGTTGTGTGTCATCTGCGTAATGTCGCAGGAATGAAATTTCATAAACGGAGCATGAGTTCCGAGATAATGTCCGAGACCAATGAACACCTGCGGTTCGTTAAATGTTATCCAGTACTTTACCCTGTCTGAAAGAGCATCGACAACTTTCTTCGTGTACTCTGCAAACCAGTCCGATGAATCAGGATTCAGCCAGCCTCCGCGCTGATAGAGCTTGTGCGGATAATCCCAGTGAAACAGCGTAACAAGGGGCGTTATACCGTTCTTTATCAGCTCATCCACAAGGTCGGAATAGAACTTGATTCCCTTTTCATTCACTGATCCCGTACCGTCCGGAAAGATCCTCGTCCAGTTGATCGAAAAGCGGTAATTCTTAATACCGATCTCCTTCATAATTGCGATATCTTCCTTAAAACGATGGTAGTGGTCACACGCCTCGTTTCCTGTTTCGCAGTATTTTACGAATTTTTCTGTTTTTGCTGAAAAGCAGTTAGTGTACACATCCCAGACGTTCATACCCTTTCCGTCTGCGTTATAACCGCCTTCAAGCTGATATGCAGCTGATGCTGCGCCCCATAAAAAATCTTTTCTGAATGCCATTCCTCTAATCCTCCCTTTTACCTCTTAATAAAAACTCCGGAAAGCATTTTGTTTTCCGGAGTTTGTTTATACTATTGCCGTATTTATCAGATATTCATCGGCGGAACCTGAACGTGTTCTCCGGCGAAAGTTTCAGCCTTTTCAGTCTTTACAACTTCAACCTTGTTGTAAGCCTCCATACCTGTGCCGGCAGGAATAAGCTTACCGATAATAACGTTCTCCTTGAGTCCCTGGAGATAGTCACTCTTGCCCTTGATAGCAGCATCAGTAAGTGCCTTTGTTGTTTCCTGGAAGGAAGCAGCTGAAAGGAAGCTTTCTGAACTTGAAGAAGCCTTTGTGATACCCTGAAGTACAGGAACTGTTGTAACCGGTACAACACCGAGTTCGCCTTCGTCGATTCTCTTCTGGAGTTCTGCGTTGATAGCATCGATCTCCTTCTTGTCAACGAGTGAGCCAGGAAGCAGATAGCTTGAACCGCTGTCTTCAACCTTGATCTTTCTGAGCATCTGTCTTACGATAACTTCGATATGCTTGTCGTTGATATCAACACCCTGGAGACGGTAAACCTTCTGAACTTCATTGATAATGTAGTTCTGAACAGCTTCTATACCCTGAACTGCAAGGATGTCTGACGGATAGCAGTTACCTTCAGTGATCTTTGTACCCTTTTCAATATCTTCACCGTCACGAACTCTGAGCTTGAGGTTCCACGGGATCATGTACTGTTCCTGTTCGCCTGTCTCTTCGTTTGTGAGGATAACGTTCTTTGTAGTCTTGATCTCTTCGATAGTTACGTGACCGCTGATACGTGCGATGATAGCAGCGTTCTTCGGACGACGGCCTTCGAAAAGTTCCTCAACTCGAGGAAGACCCTGTGTGATATCTTCTGCTGACGCGATACCACCGGTATGGAATGTTCTCATTGTGAGCTGTGTACCAGGTTCACCGATAGACTGAGCTGCGATAACACCAACAGCTTCACCGACTGAAACAACATTTCCGTTTGCAAGGTTAGCACCGTAGCACTTAGCGCAGACACCGTGCTTAGCCTTACAGTGAAGAACTGAACGGATCTTGATTCTCTCAACACCGTTTTCAACGATCTTCTTCGCATCTGCTTCTGTCATGAGTCTTGTCTTAGGAACAATAACTTCACCTGTATTCTTGTCACAGAAGTTTTCTACAAGGTAACGGCCTACGAGACGTTCTGAAAGCGGCTCGATCATTTCGCTGCCGTTCCTGATCTCGAAGATCTCGAGACCGTCGTCAGTATTACAGTCATCTTCACGGATGATAACGTCCTGTGAAACGTCAACGAGACGTCTTGTGAGGTAACCTGAGTCGGCTGTTCTGAGGGCTGTATCGGCAAGACCTTTACGGGCGCCTCGTGATGAAATGAAGTATTCGAGGATGTTAAGACCTTCTCGGTAGTTAGCCTTGATAGGAAGTTCGATTGTTTCACCTGATGTATTGGCGATAAGTCCACGCATACCTGCCAGCTGTCTGATCTGGTTGATAGAACCACGGGCACCTGAGTCAGCCATCATGAAGATCGGGTTGTACTTACCGAGGTTGCCCTTAAGAGCTTCTGTTACCTCGTCAGTAGCCTTGTTCCAGATGTCGATGAACTTCTTTGACTTTTCAGCTGCTGAAATATAACCGTAGTCATACTGTTCAGTGATAACGTCGATCTTGCTCTGTGCGTTTGCAAGAATGTCCTTCTTCTGCGGCGGGATAGTTGCGTCACAAACGGCAACTGTGATAGCTGCTCTTGTGGAGAACTTGAAGCCGAGAGCCTTGACCTTGTCAAGAACTTCAGAAGTTGTTGTTGTACCGTGTATTCTGATGCAGCGTTCGATGATGTCTGAAAGCTGCTTTTTCTTTACGAGGAATGAAATTTCGAGATCAAACTGCTTGTCTGAGTCTGTTCTGTCAACATATCCTAAGTTCTGAGGAATGTTCTCGTTGAAGATAAGTCTTCCGACTGTACAGTCGATTATCTTTGAAACCTTTCTTCCGCCGATGTCCTTTGTAACCTTTACCTTGATAGGAGCGTGGAGTGAAACAGCGTGTTCATTGTAAGCCATGAGAGCTTCGTTTACGTCTCTGAACACCTTGCCTTCACCGAGGTCGCCTTCCTTGAGCATTGTAAGGTAGTATGAACCGAGGACCATATCCTGTGTAGGAACTGCAACAGGACGTCCGTCTGACGGCTTGAGGAGGTTGTTGGCAGCGAGCATGAGGAATCTTGCTTCTGCCTGTGCTTCTGCTGAAAGCGGAAGATGTACGGCCATCTGGTCACCGTCGAAGTCGGCGTTGTACGCTGTACAAACGAGCGGATGAAGCTTAAGTGCACGGCCTTCTACAAGTACAGGTTCAAAAGCCTGGATACCGAGTCTGTGGAGTGTAGGAGCACGGTTGAGGAGAACAGGGTGATCCTTGATAACATTTTCAAGGGCATCCCATACTGCTGTGCCTGCTCTGTCAACGAGCTTTCTTGCGCTCTTGATGTTTGCGATAACCTTTGTGTCAACGAGTCTCTTGAGTACGAACGGCTTGAAGAGTTCGAGAGCCATTTCCTTAGGAAGACCGCACTGGTACATCTTGAGTTCCGGTCCTACGACGATAACTGAACGTCCTGAGTAGTCAACACGCTTACCGAGGAGGTTCTGTCTGAATCGTCCCTGCTTACCCTTGAGCATGTCGGAAAGTGACTTGAGGGCTCTGTTGTTAGGGCCTGTTACAGGTCTTCCGTGTCTGCCGTTGTCTATAAGTGCGTCTACAGCTTCCTGAAGCATACGCTTTTCGTTTCTGATGATGATGTCAGGAGCTTCAAGTGTAAGCATTCTTCTGAGACGGTTGTTTCTGTTTATAACTCTTCTGTAAAGATCGTTAAGGTCTGAAGTAGCGTATCTGCCGCCGTCGAGCATAACCATAGGTCTGATGTCCGGAGGGATAACAGGTACTACGTCGAGCACCATCCACTGAGGCTTGTTGCCTGAGAGTCTGAATGCTTCGATGATCTCGAGTCTCTTTAAGAGCTTGATCTTCTTCTGACCTGAAGGGAGATCCTTGAGTTCTTCCTTGAGTTCGTCAGCGAGCCATACGAGTGAGTTTACCCAGTTGTCCTTGTTTG
>JAGDDO010000433.1 GCA_017848205.1 Oscillospiraceae bacterium
ATCTTGTTGATCCTGATATTGCTGTGGCTGTTGACACAAGCTTTGCGGTATCGCCTGACGACGGTCCTAAGGAATGCGGCGAGATGGGCAAAGGCCCTATGATAGGCATTTCACCGTCGCTTTCACGTAATCTCAGCAGAGAACTCATGAAAACAGCGGAAGAGAATAATATTCCTTATCAGTCTGAACCGATGGCCGGACTTACAGGAACAAATGCTGATCAGTTTTCAGTTTCCCGTGCCGGAGTGGTTACGTGTATAGTCTCCGTTCCGATAAGGCACATGCATTCTCCTGCGGAAACGGCAGATCTTAAGGACATTGAGAATACTGCCCTGCTTCTTGCACAGTACGTAAGGAGGGTACAGCGAAATGCTTAAAGAGATAGAATATCTGTGTTCGCTTAACGGTATTTCCGGAAACGAGGACAGAGTACGTGAATATATCAAAGGACGTATAGACGGAAAGTGTACGTACCATACCGATGCCCTCGGAAACATCATCGCTTTCTGCAAGGGACGTAAGGACGGCGGAAAGAAGCTCATGGTAGCCGCACACATGGATGAGGTCGGCCTTCTCGTCACTTACATAAACGAGGACGGTACCCTTGCATTTGATGCAGTGGGCGGAATCAACACCGACGTCATCGCCGGACGACAGGTTTTCATCTATGAGCGTAACGTAACAGGTGTTGTCAGCGCAAAGGCTGTTCATCATTTAAGTGACAAAGAACGAAAAGAAGCTCTGGATATTTCCTCGCTTTACATAGACATCGGCGCGAAAAGCAGGGAAGAAGCAGAAAAGCTTGTATCCGTCGGCGACTGCGTTGCCTTTAAGAGCGAATATATAGCACTTGGCGGCGGCAGGATCTGCAGCAAGGCCCTTGACGACCGTGCCGGATGTGCGATAATGCTTTCTCTTATTGATGAAGGTGTCGAATACGATACTTACTTTGTTTTTTCAGTCGAGGAGGAAATAGGTCTCCGAGGAGCGCAGACAGCTGCGTTTGCGGTGGAACCTGAATTTGCGATAGTAATTGAGACCACTACTGCTGCAGACATTTCAGGCTCTTCAGGAGCAAAAAGAGTCTGCGAGCTCGGAAAGGGCGCGGTTATATCCTACCGTGACAGAAGAACCGTTTACGATAAGGAACTTTACGATCTTGCCTTTTCACTGGGAAAACAGCACGGCATTGCGTGTCAGACAAAGACACTTATCGCCGGCGGCAACGATGCCGGAGCAATCCATATTTCAAAAAGCGGTGTGCGAACCATTGCAGTTTCGGCACCATGCAGATATCTCCATTCACCATCCTGTACAGCACAGTATTCTGATATCGAGATGAGCAAAGCTTTAGTCCGACTGCTTATAACAGGGATAAACGAATTATGATTAAATACATTACAGATACTGATCTTGATTCCATTAAGGAACTTCACGGTGACTATTACGGAAGAAAGATCCTCTCATACTATTATTCATACGGAACAGGCTACGATTTCTGCCGCTTCTACGAAGCAGGTTCGGAAGAAGGCGATACGAAAGCGTATATAGTTCACTTCAACTCCATCATGATAATCTGGTCAGACGGTCCGCTTGAATCAGAGGAGCTTATAACCTTTATACGCATGCACAGTCCTTTCCGTGTGGAAGCACCGTGGATGGTCCTTAAGGAACTCTGCGAAATACCGGGCTACAAGATGCTCAAGCGAACAAAGTTTGAGTTTACCGACCACCGTCCGGATGATTTTGACGAAACACAGGTAATAACCGATCCGTCCCTTGACGAGATATACGAGATCCTTCACGAAGGATTCCCGACGCTCATCAGCCACGGTCTCTGGATAACAGAGCACTCACACAAGATCAGACGCGGACTTTCAAAGATCTATCTGTACAGGCACTGTACAACAGCCACAGTTATCTACGACGTTGATGACCACGTGCTCATCGGACAGGTAGCCACAAGGGCGGAGGCCCGCGGACGCGGATATGCCCGTGAGCTTCTTTACTGGATAGGCCATACACTGGCGTCTGAAGGTAAAAAGGTAAGTCTTTTCGCTCTCGATTACCGCGAGAGTTTCTATAAAGAGATAGGATTTAAAGCAGTCAGCACTGAAAATGTTATTCAGGTCGACTCAAACGGAGGTCCAGATGATCAATAATAATTTTTTTAGTTTTGATGAAAAGCTTCTCGAGATAGCCAGGGAAGCTGAAAACTCATGCTCGCTGAGCCTTGCAGGCTGTGACAGCATAGCTGAGTACAACGGTTCAAAAGTGCTTGCAGCGTTCATCAAGAACAGGGTGAGCGAGCAGTGCATGCACGGAAGCACAGGATACGGTTACGGAGACATCGGACGTGATACTCTCGACAGAGTATATGCCGATGTTTTCGGCTGTGAGGATGCCCTTGTAAGACACAACTTCGTGTCCGGAACCCATGCGCTTTCAGTTGCGCTTTTCGGTATTCTCAGACCGGGAGACAGAATGGTTTCAGTTACCGGAAGTCCGTATGACACACTTGAAGAAGTTATCGGTATCCGCGGCGAAAGCGGAAACGGTTCGCTTAAGGATTTCGGAGTTGAATACTCACAGGTAGATCTTCTTCCGGATGGCAAACCGGATATGGACAGCATACTCAAGGCTGTTCAGGGCGCAAAGGTGGCATACATCCAGCGTTCAAGAGGTTATTCGCTCAGACCTGCACTTACAGTAAAGGAGATCGAGCAGATCGCCTGCGGCATCAAGGTGGCAAGTCCTGATACTATCATAATGGTAGACAACTGCTACGGCGAATTCGTTGAGAAGCAGGAACCTGTCGAAGTCGGTGCAGACCTTATGGCAGGATCCCTTATAAAGAATGCCGGCGGAGCAATTGCAAGAACAGGCGGATACATTGCCGGAAGAAAAGATCTTGTTGATCTCTGTTCATACCGCCTTACATGCGTCGGCATGGGTAAGGAAGTCGGCTGCTCTCTTGACCAGAACCGTGAGATGTTCTTAGGCCTTTTCATGGCACCTGAAGTTGTTTCCTCAGCAGTCAAGACAGCAATGTTCGCTTCTGAGCTTTTCACACATCTCGGATTTGAATGCTATCCGAAGAAAACAGA
>JAGDDO010000434.1 GCA_017848205.1 Oscillospiraceae bacterium
CTGCGGCTTCGTATATTGATGAATACCTCGGAAAGTTCGGAATAAATCCGGAAGTGATTTCAGATTCAGAGCAGGTTATTACTGTAGATTACAGCGACGGATCGTGTTATGTTTCAGTCTGTGAAAAAGAAAACGATTCATGGATCTGTCTGTTCGAAACTACAGGAGCAGTAGGAAAGAACGGCGTTTCAGCAAACAGTACAGAAGGAGATTACTGTACTCCGGAAGGAGTATTCAGTCTGGGCTTTGCATTCGGTACTCAACCCGTGCAGGATTTAAAGATCGAATACAGAGAGATAAATGAAAACTGCTACTGGGTCGATGATCCGCTGTCGCCGTTGTATAATCAATGGGTCGAAATCGACGAAATAAGCTGGAACAGCGCGGAACATCTGACCGACTATCCGTCGGCTTATAAATATTCAGTTGTGATCAATTATAATATGGACCCTGTGGAAAAATATAAAGGATCAGCGATTTTCCTTCACTGCATGACCGACAGTTATACAGCGGGATGTGTTGCTGTTCCTGAAAAAGATATGCTTGAAATTCTGAACTGGCTTGACAGTTCAAAAAATCCGGTAATCATTATTCACTGATTACCGGATTATTTTTCTGCATATGCTTTCTGCTTCCCGCCGTCTCAAAAAAGTTATCAGGCATCGCGATGTTTTTACTATCAAACAGCTGCCGAAGGCAGCTCACCATTTTTGTGCATTGAGAAAGGTGCTTTCGGTTATTTGAATGTATAAGTTCAGTCAACAATTACAGAGCCGTCTGTTATATTAGCTGCAACATCATCCTTGAAAGCTTCAATAGTTTCGTCAACCGTATCGAAGGTACCGTCACAGTATGAATCTACATTACTTGTAAACAGACTGTAGAGGAGATAATCATACGGTGTTATTTTTCCTTTCACATCGATATTTTCAGCAACCCTGTCGAGTACTTCAAACTGATTCTGACCTCCGAGTACAGGAGCTCCCTTGTATTCTCCTTTTGAGATTATATTTTTCATGACCTTCCTGTTTGAAGATATATATTCGTCCTGCGTTTTTGCATAAGCTTCTGCACTTTCTTCGTTGATCGTGAAGAAGTCTATGAACTGCTTGGCGAGTTCTTTGTTGTTGATCCTTGCTGCTGGAGCAAGCCATGTACCGCCCCAGTAGAAATCTGAAGGACCATTAGTACAATTCCACAGACCAAATGTACTGCCAGCCTTCCCTCCTGCAGCGTATTCGAGAATTACATTGCCGAAACATGAGTCACATCGCTTATGATTTGCGGATGGTTTATTGTTTGGGACTGTCGCATAAAAAGGTACTGCCATCCGACGTATGGCAGTGCTATGATAATGCGCCGCATGCGCAACATTTTCGGGTATTAAGCCTGGGGCTGAGGATTTTTGTTTGTGCAGTTGCTTGAAATTTATGGGATTTTGTGATACAATAATAGAAAGAAGTGCATTTTATCCGGAGGTGTTTGAGTATGAGTACAAGAGAAATAGTTTGCAATGCAGTTAGCAGAATGAACGATGAACAGGTAGAAGTAATCTATAATATGATAAGAATGATGGCGATAGAGGTA
>JAGDDO010000435.1 GCA_017848205.1 Oscillospiraceae bacterium
CACCAGAATGCAGTTCTTGCCGGACTCATGACGGTAAAGGACATCTGCGACATGGCTATCACGATGGATGCCGACCTTCAGGACGACATAGACACCATTGATGCCATGGTAGAAAAATACTACGACGGCAATCAGGTGGTCTACGGCGTAAGAAATGCCAGGGACACCGATACTTTCTTCAAGCGTTTTACAGCTGAAAGCTTCTATAAATTCATGAAGGTGATGGGTGCAGATGTGGTCTACAACCATGCTGACTTCCGTCTCATGAGCAAACGCGTGCTTGCAGAGCTTGCAAACTTTAAGGAAGTGAACCTCTTCCTCCGCGGAATGGTACCGCTTATCGGTTTCAAGAGCTGCAGTGTTTACTACGAAAGACATGAACGTTTTGCCGGCGAAAGCAAGTATCCCCTCAAGAAAATGCTTGCCTTTGCAGTGAACGGTATCACATCTTTCAGCACAAAGCCGCTGAAGCTTATTACAACTCTCGGAAGCATAATGTCGTTTATAAGTATAGTCGCATTTATCTGGGCTTTCGTAGTCAAAATAATCGGCCATTCCGAAAAGGGCTGGTCAAGTACACTCTGTTCCATATGGCTCATCGGCGGTCTTCAGCTGCTGTGCCTTGGTATAATCGGTGAATATGTCGGTAAGATCTATGCTGAAGTAAAGCAGAGACCGAGATATATCATTGACAAATTCATAAATAAGTCAAAGGAGAATGATTCAATGGATAACAGACCACGTTCGCGTGAAAAAAATGTTACTTCCGGCGGAAGCGGCGCTCACAGAAGAGGAGACGGGCTCGGAACAGGACCGGTAGGTTCTTCTGGCAGTTTTTCTTCCCACAGCGGCGGATCGTCGACATCAAGAAAAGTGATCACAAGAGGCGGAATAGGCCTTCCTGTCTTACTCATTGCAGGTTATCTGCTGCTTAAGTTTTTAGGCGGTTCAGGCGGCGGTATCGATGTTTCAGATCTTATGGGCGGAAACAACGGTATCATGGATTCATTTGTAAGTTCCGGAAGCGGCTCAGGCAGCGTCGGTTACTCAGCTGACTACTCTGCTGTTGACACTTCCGTAGCAGCAGGATCACGCGAAAAGAGAACAAGTATTCTCGGAAACGGCGCTGACCAGGTTACTCTTATGGTATATATGTGCGGTACCGACCTTGAGTCCAAGTACGGCATGGCAACAAACGACCTTCAGGAAATGGCTTCCGCAAAGTTCGGTGACAATGTAAACGTAATTGTCTACACGGGCGGATGCAGAGGCTGGAAAACAAACGGTATCAGCAGCTCATCAAACCAGATCTACAAGGTAGAAAGCGGCGGCATCAGATGCCTCGAAAAGAACATGGGCACAGGTGCCATGACTGATCCTGAAACACTTACTTCATTTATCAAATACTGTGCTCAGAATTATCCGGCTAACAGAAACGACCTTATTCTCTGGGATCACGGCGGCGGATCAGTTTCAGGCTACGGCTACGACGAGATCAACAGAAACAAGGGTTCAATGGATCTTTCAAAGCTTGACTCAGCACTTAAGAACGGCGGAGTGACATTCGACTTCATCGGCTTTGACGCATGCCTTATGGCTACTGCTGAAACAGCATTCGTGGCTGAAAAGTATGCAGACTATCTTATCGCATCTGAGGAAACGGAACCGGGTATCGGCTGGTACTACAAGAACTGGCTCACAAATCTCGGCGACAATCCTTCAATGTCAACACTCGACATCGGCAAGAACATCGTTGACGACTTTGTAAGCACATGTGCTTCACAGTGCCGCGGTCAGAAGACAACTCTTTCAGTTATCGACCTTGCCGAGTTCATCAACACTGTTCCTTCAAAGATGAGCGGATTTGCTCAGTCAGTAAGTACAGAACTCAAAAACAAGAACTACAAGCAGATCTCAGACGCAAGATACAACACAAGAGAATTTGCCCAGAGTTCAAGAATAGACCAGGTTGACCTCGTTCACCTTGCAAACAACATAGGAACACCGGAAGCAAAGGAACTTTCTAAAGTTCTCAAGAGCGCTGTTAAGTACAACCAGACTTCAAGAGAAATGACTGAAGCCTACGGCGTATCGATCTATTTCCCGTACAAGGCAGCTTCAAAGGTCGATTCCGCTTGTAACACAATGAACAAGATCGGTATGGACAATGACTACGCAAGCTGTATCAGACAGTTCGCAAGTCTTGAAACAAGCGGTCAGATCGCAGCAGGCGGTTCATCTGCAGGTTCACCTGTATCATCACTTCTCGACAGCTTCCTGCCTTCAGGATCAGACATTGCCTCACAGCTGATGTCAGGTGGATCAGGTTCACTTGTTGATTCACTTCTCGGAAGCCTTACAGGCGGTTCCGTAGCAGGACTTGATCTTTCAAACATCGACTTCATGAAGGAAATGCCGATGTCTGATGAAGATACAACAAGCTATCTTTCAGCTAACATGATCGATACAAACAATCTCATCTGGAAGAATTCAGGAGACAAGTACACTATCTCAATGTCAGAAAGCCAGTGGGCTCTTGTTCACGATCTTGACAAGAACATGTTCTACGATGACGGAAGCGGATACATCGATCTCGGAACTGACAACGTATTCGACTTTACAGATGCCGGCGACCTCGTTGCTGATACCGACAAGACATGGGTATCCATCAACGGTCAGCCTGTTGCGTACTATCACACTGATACAACAGATGACGGTAAGAATTTCACAGTTTCCGGTTACGTTCCTGCATTCCTCAACGGTGAAAGAGTAAACCTGATACTTGTTTTCGAGGACGGCAAAAACGGATTCATCGCAGGCGCTTCAACAGACTACATTGATGGTGAGACAGATGCAGTTGCCAAGAACCTTACCGAACTCAAAGCCGGCGATGAGCTTGATTTCGTCTGCGACTATTACACATATGACGGAAAATATGTTGACTCTTTCTACTTTGGTGAAAAGATGACAGTAACTTCAGACATGAAGGTAAGCGATACAGTTGTAGGCGACGGCGCAGTTAAGGTGCTCTACAGATTCACTGACATCTACAACCAGGAATACTGGACAGAGGCTATTGATGTAAAATAAGAGAAAATGCAGATAAACTGCATTTCTCAGTGTGTTATTAAAATATTGTAAAAACAGTGCAGCGACTCCCGAAGCCGCTGCAATTGTTTTTTTAACCACGGACTCTTGACAACAGTCCTTATAAATGTTATTATATTAAATGATTGTGGGCGGCCATAGGTTCGCCCTTGTTTTTTTACAGGAAGGAACTGCGATTATTATATGAAATTCAATGAACTGC
>JAGDDO010000436.1 GCA_017848205.1 Oscillospiraceae bacterium
GCTGAGGTAACACGTATAGGACCAAGCCCGACAGGATTTATCCACCTCGGAAATCTTTACAGTGCCATGGCAGGTGAACGTCTTGCTCACAGAAGCGGCGGCGTTTTCTATCTCCGTATCGAAGATACGGACAACAAGCGTAAGGTCGAAGGTGCTGTTGAATCAGTTATTTCTTCTCTTGACTACTTCAACATCAGATTTGATGAAGGTGCTGAAGTTGACAGACAGGCAGGTGCCGTAAACTACGGACCGTTCTACCAGCGACAGCGTGCCGAGGTTTACCAGACATACGTCAAGGATCTTGTAAAGCGCGGACTTGCTTACCCTTGCTTCTGCAGCGAGGAGGAACTCGATGCAATAAGAAAGGAACAGACTGACGAAAAGGTAAACGACATCGGTTACTACGGAAAGTACGCAAAGTGCCGTAACCTCAGCATGGAAGAGGCTGCCGAAAGAATAAAGAACGGCGAGCCGTACAGCATGCGTCTCCGTTCACAGGGCACTGCAGGTAATACATTTAAGTTCAAGGACGAGATCATGGGTGAGGTATCACTTCCGGAAAATATCATGGACGTGGTAATACTCAAGTCTGACGGTATTCCGACTTATCACTTTGCACACGCAGTTGACGATCATCTCATGAGAACAACTACGGTTATCCGCGGATGCGAATGGCTCCCTTCAGTTCCGATCCATGTTGAACTCTTTAATGTACTCGGCTTCAGAAGACCGAAGTACGCACACACAGCACAGCTCATGAAGATAGAAGACGGAAAGAAGAGAAAGCTTTCCAAGAGAAAGGACCCTGAACTTTCACTCGGTTACTACAGAGAGCTCGGCTACCATCCGGAGGCAGTAAGAGTATATCTCCTTACTATCCTCAACTCAAACTTCGAGGAATGGTACCAGAAGAACCCTGGCGTTCCGATCGAGGAATTCAAGTTCTCACTTAACAAGATGGGCGTTTCCGGAATTCTCTTCGATCTCCAGAAACTCGACGATATCAGCTCAAATATCATTTCAGCAAAGGAACGCGAGGAAGTTTACGAGTACTTCCTTAAGTGGATGAAGCAGTACAAGCCGGAATCAGTTCCGGTTTACTTCGGTGATCCGGACAAGATGGGCCGCATTATGGATCTTTGCATGGGCGTTGGCCAGAAGAGAAGACGTAAGGACTTCATCAACTGCAGCCAGATGTTTGATTTCTTAAGCTACTTCTTCGACGATATATTCACACCTGAGTACGAGTTCGAGAAGTATGAGAACATGACTGAAATAATAGCTGAATTTAAAAATACATATGATCCGAATGATGACAACCAGACATGGTTCAACAAGCTCAAGGCTGTTGCTGACAAGTTCGGATACGCTTCCGACATGAAGGCGTACAAGGCTGAACCTGACAAGTACAAGGGCAATGTAAGCCACATAGCTGAAATAATCCGTGTTGCCGTTACAGGCAGAAAGAACACACCTGATCTCTGGACTATCATGCAGATCCTCGGAAATGACAGCTGCATGAAGCGTCTCGACAAGGCGTCTGAATTTCTTGGCAGATAAGCCGGAGGAAAAAGCAAATGGAAAACGAAAAAAAGAACGATAACAATAAAGCAAATGAATTCAGAAAAAAGGCTGAGGAGAGACCGGTATTCCCGAAAAGAGCCGTTATAACAGGCGGTATGCCTTACGGCAACAAGTCACTCCATTTCGGACACATCGGCGGTGTGTTCGTATTTGCCGATGTTTTTGCAAGATTTTTACGTGACAGAATAGGTAAGGACAACGTTATCTTCGTTTCCGGTACTGACTGCTACGGTTCACCTATAGCTGAAGGATACAGAAAGCTCGTTGAAGCAGGTGAATTTGAAGGTACTATAAAGGACTACGTTGAAAGAAACCATCTGAAGCAGAAGAAGACCCTCGAAGACTACGAGATCAGTACAAATCTTTTCGGTGCTTCAGGCCTCGGCCGTTCAGCTGAGATACACAACGAGGTATCTGACAAGGTAATAAGAAAGCTCTACGAGAACGGCCATCTTTCCAAGATAACAACAAGACAGTTCTTCGACGAAAAGGCAGGCGTGTTCCTTAACGGCCGTCAGGTAATCGGAAAATGTCCTGTTGAAGGATGTCAGTCTGAAAAGGCATATGCCGACGAATGTGACCTCGGACATCAGTACATGCCTGAAAACCTCATCGATCCGAAGAGTACACTTACCGGTGACAAGCCTATAATGAAGGATGTTGTGAACTGGTACTTCAACCTTCCTGAATTCAACGATCATCTTAAGGAATATGTTGAAAAGATAAAGAGACAGAGAAACGTAAGACCGCTGGTAGTAAAGACTATCGACGAGTTTTTAAAGCCTCCTGTTATCTACATCAAGAAGGATTTCCTTGAACAGTACGAGAGCCTTAAGGCTTCCATGCCGGAGCATGAATATCTTGAA
>JAGDDO010000437.1 GCA_017848205.1 Oscillospiraceae bacterium
AATATCAGTCATCTTCGACAGATATTCTGCTTCGCTTATTACCCTGTTCTTATACTGTTCAAGAGTTTCCTTTATCTTTTTCGAGAAGTTATCATAATAAGCCGGGTTTTCGTCATGTTTTTCAGAAATGCTCTTTGTAAGACGTGAACGAATGGAATCAGCCTTGGCACGGTCGGTTCCAAGTTCCTTTAACTGTTCTCTCATTCCGTCAGAGTCAAGTATGTCAACCGGTGCAGTTATCTTTTTAAGGTCAGTTACTGAAAGATTTCTGTCAAGTAGATTCTGCATGACAGGCTCGTACTCTCTGTTGTCTACTGAATCAGCATAGCGCAGTTTTACTGATTGCCTTAGTTTGGAGAAGAAAACAAATTCCTTTTTGTATTTTTCTATTTCCTTGCCCTGAACCGCTTCGTATGCCTTTTCAGAATTGATTACAATGGAAAGGTCCTTGCCGAATCTGCAAAGCTGATTATAGAAATCGTTTCTTTTATCTGTATTTTCAAGAAGATCTTCGTACTCACCGGCATTACTTTTGTTTTTTACAGAAGAAAACATAGCTGCTAAATTGGAGTAGCTTTCTCTGAGCCTGCCTACAACGGTCATAACATCGATAACCGCTCCCTTTAAGTCAGAACCATCAAAGTTTTCAAGTCCCGCTCCACTGTAAAGATTCATAGCTTCATCAAGTTTTTTAATAAGTCCGCGATAGTCAACAACAAGACCGAAATCTTTTCCTTCATGCAGGCGGTTGGTACGAGCTATAGCCTGTAAAAGATTATGTTCCTTAAGTTCCTTGTCGATGTAAAGCACCTGGCAAACAGGAGCGTCAAAACCGGTAAGCAGTTTACTGCAGACGATAAGAATATCTATTTCACCGTCACAGAACTTGTTCCTGATCGCTTCTTCATACTTTTCTTCGCTTCCGTACTGCTTCATCATCTTTTTCCAGTAAGCAAGTACTTTATCGTCGGTTTCTGAAAGAATGTCATCTTCCCCTTCACGTTCATCCGGGGCAGAAATAACTACCGCACAATTGAGTTCGCCGAGCATTTCAAAAGCTTCAAGGTAACGAATTGCATCACGTTTGAAGTTTGTTGCAAGCATCGCCTTCATTCCGGTATCTTTTATGCTCTCAGTAAAATGTTCGTCAATATCAAGCGCAATGCGGCTTATACGTGCATCAGTGGAAGTAAGACGTTTAATGCTGCTCCACTTCTTTTTCAGATCATCACGCTGACGGTCATTTAGTCGTCTGGTCGTTCTTTCAAACCACTGATCAATTGAAGTCTCATCGACTTTCTGATCAACGAATCTTCCTTCGTAAATTATTGGTACGATCTCTTTGTCATCAACACCGTCTTTTATAGTGTACTTGTGAATGTAACCACCGCCGCCGAATCTGCTTAAAGTTGACTTGTCTTTCTTCATAAGCGGAGTTCCTGTAAATCCGATATAGCATCCGCGTGTGAAAACAGTTCTCATTTTGGCGGCAAGTGTACCGTAATTGCTTCTGTGACTTTCATCGACAAGAATAAAAATGTTTCTGTCTTCTATTTTGATTTTCTGATTTTCAGCTGCATTGAATTTGTTTATTATGGTAGTGATAATGTCGGCCTTACGGTTCTGAATAAGACTCACAAGATGCTTGCCGGTCGTGGCCTTTGCCGGCAACAGACGTGTATGAGCAAACGTCTTTGCTATCTGACCGTCGAGTTCTTTTCGGTCTGTTACAACGATGACTCTTGGTGCATACTGTTTTAATTCCCTTAGAATATACTTTGCCAGCATGACCATTGTCAGCGATTTACCGCTTCCCTGCGTATGCCATATAA
>JAGDDO010000438.1 GCA_017848205.1 Oscillospiraceae bacterium
CCACCAGAGAATATTTCGGATCCGGCAGTTATGAGATACGTGCGAAGATCGCACCTGTTACCGGCTGCTGTTCGGCAATGTGGACGTTTGAATACGAAGAGGACTACAGCGGCGACGACCTTAGGATCATCAATCATGAGATCGATATTGAATTTCCGGGACGGAATGAAAAAGATGAGATCACACTTGATCATGCACTCTGCACAACGTGGACGACCGAAGACGACTACAAAACAAAGTCGGTAAACTGCGGACCTCAGACAGACAATAAATTTCACACCTACCGCTTTGACTGGCATACCGGAAGCGATTCCAAAACACCGAGAGTCGAATATTACTTTGACGGCGAACTGAAATACACATCCTTTGAATTCATCCCGACAAATGAAAGCCGTTTCTGGCTGGGACTCTGGTTCCCTAAAAACTGGGCCGGAACTCCGGATTTTGATACCACGGAGTTTGTTATCGACTATGTAAAAATAACGCCGTTCCACGAAAGCGGAGACACACCGCAGCATGAATCATATTCAGATCACGGATGGGCGAAAGAGTATGCAGAACTTCCGAAAGGATGGCTTCTCTGGCACAGCTACGGCAGATACGCCGATCTCGACAGTGCTTTGTATCTGAAAGATCCGGACGGTAATATCAAAGAAATAACCGGAGATTTTCATCATGCAATGAACGGCAGTTTCGGAGTTACTCCTGATACATTCGCTTTCATGGCAATCGACAACAAAGCCGACGAATGGGATATCTATGTGTCCCGCTCCGGAAAGATAACCAATCTTACCAAGAACAGCGGATTCCGAAACGAAGATCCGAAATGGTCACCTGACGGAAAGTCGATTATTTTCAAGCGTGGTTACTGGGATAACAGCATCGGTGATTTTAAGTACAATCTCGCTGTCATCGATACAGAAACCGGAACGGTATCCATACTGACTGATGATGCAACCGAAGAAGCAATGCCGTATTATTCATCTGACGGTAAAGCTGTTTATTTCGCCGCATATGAAAACGGCATCGGATGCATCCGGCGTCTTGATACTGAAACCGGAGCGACAGAAACGATTTTTGACGAAATCGGTGTAAATGCTTATTATCCAATAGTAAGCGGAAATGACCTTTATTTCACCAGATGGGCAAGTGCAAATAACCGCTGCGACCAGCTTGTAAAATACGATGGCAGTGATTTCGTTTTCCTGCCTTGTAATTCAGATAAATACGACTGTTCCGATATCTGTCCGGTCACAGAAACCAGTTTTGTCTACAGTGCGACCTGCGGCGGTGAATACGATCTTTATTATTACAATGGAAAAGCATCCCGAAAGATAGATCTAAGCACAGACAAAAATGATCTCGGTGCAGATTTCTTTCTTTTTTCCGATTATGAAAAGCTTCAGAACGGTGACAAAATAAGATTCGATATCAACAGTGACGACCGATTTGATTCCGTCGATGTACTTTTACTGCAGAAATATCTTCTCGGTATGGAACCCTCCGGTCCGTTCTGTCAGAACGCTGCAGATATTAACGAAAACGGCAGAGTTGATGTTTATGATCTTTGTCTTATAAAGTGTGGGCTTCTGAAGTGAAAAAGTATCTGTTCATAATAATCGAACTATTTATTGACAAAAATGTTCTATCATGGTATACTATAACCATAAAAACAAAACGGGAGAGGTGTGTATGTCGATTACGATCACTGAACTCAAAAGGAATCTCGATAAATATCTGATTCTTGCTGAAACTGAAGACGTCTATATAACTAAAAACGGAAAGATAATCGCGAAACTTACCAATCCTAATCAGGACAGAGTGGATATCGCAACTTCTCTATTCGGAATACTTACTAATGATATAACTGTCGAAGACGCACATAAAGAAAGGCTTGAACATATATGAACGAATTAATTGAATATAAAAACACAGATAATATGGTTAATGACGCCTGTGAAATAATTGACAGCGCGCAAAAAGTTGCTTACAAAGCTGTAAATTCAACACTGGTAATTCGAAACTGGCTGCTTGGAAAACGTATTTGTGAAGAAGAATTAAAAGGTGAAAAAAGAGCTGAATACGGAAATAAGCTCATCTCCTTGTTAGCAGATGAGCTTACAAAAAAATACGGAAAAGGTTTCTCGCAGAGATCATTGTACAATTGTATCTGCTTTTACAAATCATTTCCTCGAATTTTGCAGACACTGTCTGCAAAATTCACTGATTCCATCGATGTGTCGACTATTCAACGGTATTCCAATGATTCAGAGGATATCAAACCAGTTGATCAATCTCTTTTATCCTGGTCACATTATGAAAAATTAATGCAGGTAGAAGATGAAAGTGCTCGTTCTTGGTACGAAAAAGAAGCTTATGAACAGACATGGAGCGTACGTACCCTACAGCGCAATATCTCATCACAGTACTACTACCGAATGCTTAAAACTCAGGACAAGATCGGTGTCGAAAATGAAATGAAAGAACTGACATCACCATATCAGGACAAGCTGGAATTCATAAAGAATCCGGTAATCGCAGAATTCCTTGGTATGCAGGAAAACTCTTCATACTATGAATCAGATCTTGAACAGAGCATAATAAGCAATCTTCAGAAATTTCTTATGGAACTGGGCAAAGGCTATGCATTCGTTGCAAGGCAGCAGCATATTCATACCGAAAAAGAAGATTATTATATCGATCTGGTTTTCTATAACTATATTTTGAAATGCTTTGTTCTTATCGATTTGAAAACAACAAAAATAACTCATCAGGACGTTGGCCAGATGGATATGTATATCAGAATGTACGATGAACTGAAAAAAAGAGATGATGATAATCCGACACTCGGAATAGTTCTCTGCGCTGATACAGATGAAGATATCGCCAGGTACTCAGTCTTACACGGAAACGAGCAGCTTTTCGCTTCCAAATATAAGCTGTATCTGCCAACTGAAGAAGAACTTCGTGCAGAGATAAAAACTCAAAAGGAATTTTATCTGCTTCAGAAGGAAAATAACGAGCAAACGGAGATAATATAAAATGTGCACCGAAGGTGCTCTATCGATAATACCGGCGTGTCGCGGACATGCCGGAAATTTTTTTTTAATACATGTCCACTTTTTAATTCTCATACGACTGTTAAGATGAAGTGCTTCAGAAATACCTTTCCCGGGAGGGCAGAAAATGATAAGTGACAGCGAAATAACTGAAGTTTTCCGAAAATCTGAAAACGAAGGCATACGGAA
>JAGDDO010000439.1 GCA_017848205.1 Oscillospiraceae bacterium
GACGAGATACAGTACCTGAACAAAAAGCAGCAGCAGAGCCTGCTTGAATATATCGAAAACGGCCAGATAACTCTTATTGCTTCAACGACAGAAAATCCGTACTTTGCTGTATTCAACGCTGTTATAAGCCGCTCTACTGTTTTTGAATTCAAGCCTGTAAGTGCTGAAGATATAGCAAAAGCTGTTGAACGTGCATTCCGGGTACTTGAAGAGGAAAACGGATATACCATAACTGTCGAAGACGGTGTTATCGAACACATCGCCTATTCCTGCGGCGGTGATGTAAGAAAATCAATGAACACTGCAGAACTCAGTGTTCTTTCCGGTGATGCTGATGAAAAAGGTATAACGGTCACTCTCGAAAGCGTAAAGCTCCTCGCCCAGCGAAGCAATATGAACTACGACCGTGACGGTTCACAGCACTACAATATTCTGTCCGCTCTTCAGAAATCCATCCGTGGTTCCGATGAAAATGCAGCACTTCACTATCTAGCAAGACTGCTTGAAGCCGGCGATCTTATTTCCGCTACACGAAGACTTCTGGTTATTGCCGCCGAAGACGTTGGACTTGCCTATCCTGCTGCCATATCGATCGTAAAAGCCTGCGTGGATTCCGCACTGCAGCTCGGAATGCCGGAGGCACGTATACCGTTAGCTGAGGCAGTTATACTTATGTGTACCTCACCAAAGTCAAACAGCGCCATCTGTGCTATCGACGAAGCCCTGAACGATGTAAGGCACGGTGACTACGGCGACATTCCGGCGTATCTTAAGGACGGACATTATGCCGGAGCAGAAAAGCTCGGAAACGCAACCGGTTATAAGTATCCGCACAATTACGTTAATCACTATGTAAAGCAGCAGTATCTTCCTGACGCTATAAAAGACAGGGTCTACTACCGTTTCGGTAACAACAAGCAGGAAAAAGCTGCTGAAGAGTACCGTAAAAAGATAACTTCCGGGAACTAAGCTTTAGGAAAACCTGATTTAATATTCATCGCCGGGTTCACCGGGATACGAAAAACCGCAGTTTCATAAGATACTGCGGTTTTGTTTTCTGTTATTCAATATAGGTTCTGTCAAAGGTTATGACAGTGTGATATTTCACTCCGTCCCCTTCAAAGACAGAATCTATTTTTTTCTTTATCTCGTCATTGGTTAGTTTCACGTCAAACGGAACAACAACATCAAATATCATGTTGATGTCATACTCACCTGAGGTGATACGGAAATCATGAATACTCATGCGCTCGTCAATGCTTTTTACAGTGACATTCATACGCGAACGGAGTTCATTGACCTGTTCATTGTCCACATCCACCGGATCGGTATGTATAGTCATGATTATACCAAGCTCGTCAAAAATATCACGTTCACAGGCGTCGATAAGTTCATGGATTATAACAATGTTTTCTTTGCTGCTTACCTCCGCGTGACAGCTTGCGAGCATATTACCCGGACCATAGTCATGCACTATCAGATCATGCACGCCGATTATTTTTTCCTTTTCCATGAGCATGTCGTTTATCTTTTTGACCAAAGCCGGATCTGCCGGTTTACCGATAAGGTGATCGACGGTCTCTTTAACGATGCCGTAACCGCCTTTTATGATAAACAAAGAAACCAGAATACCCATCACTGCATCAACAGGAAGCTTTGTAAACAATGTGGATATCAGACCGATAAGAGCAGCCAGAGTAGAAACAACGTCATTTCTGCTGTCCTCAGAAGTAGCGAGCATAACTGAGGAATTGATCTTTGTGCCAAGTTTTCTGTTAAACACAGACATCCATAGTTTGACCCCGATGGAAGCCACAAGCGATAACACCGCACCCCAGGTAAACTTAAGTTCTTCAGGATCAAAAAGCTTTAAAAATGAATTTCTCAGAAGTTCAAAACCTACGAGAAGAATGATAAAGGAAATTACAAGTGAAGTGAGATATTCAACCCTGCCGTGGCCGAAGGGATGATCCTTGTCAGACGGTTTGGCTGCCGCCTTGTAGCCGATCATTGTAATAATGCAGCTTGCACTGTCTGACAGGTTATTGAATGCATCTGAAATGATAGCAATAGATGAAGTGAGGAATCCCACGAGGTATTTTATAACAAAAAGCAGTATGTTGCAGACTATACCAGTCACACTGCTGAGCATGCCGTATTTTTCACGTACCTTTATATCATCAGTTTTTTCATAGTCTTTAACAAATCTTTTAACAAGAAAA
Source organism: Oscillospiraceae bacterium (assembly GCA_017848205.1). Next base: position 2,223 of record JAGDDO010000439.1, read on the forward strand.
TCAGTCATTGTAATTATCCCCTCTGAAGACCGGACGAACTATCGCACCGGATCTTCATAAATATGCAGTCGGTCTGAAGCTTAAAAAAAGCATCATCCGATTCATTAAATTATAACAGATTGTACTCTTTAAGTCAATGTGCCGCAGTTCTTATTCATGTACACTGTTCAGTTATTACGCATATTATTTTCTAAAAATACTATTGACAAATAGTTTAATTTGTACTATACTCTAATTATAATTTTTTTACACAACAGGAGGTATATTTATGAACTACACTATTACAGGCGCACCGTTCCCGGTTGTTTCCTGCGAATTATCTGCAGGAGAATCAATGAACTGCCAGAAGGGCGCAATGGTTTGGATGACTGAAAACATGAAAATGCAGACAAGTACTGAAGGCGGACTCGGCAAGATGTTTACAAGAGCACTTTCAGGTGAGTCTATTTTCCACAACACTTATACTGCAGAAAAAACAGACGGTATGATCACTTTCGGTGCAAGCTGTCCGGGTAACATTCTCGAATTTGATATCTCACCAACGAACACTATCGTCGGCCAGAAAGGCTCCTACCTTGCATCTGAAACAAGTGTTGCTTTCGAAACATTCTTCCAGAAGAAGCTCGGTGCCGGTTTATTCGGCGGTGAAGGCTTTATTCTTCAGAAGTTCACAGGCAGCGGCAAGGTTTTCCTTGAAATAGACGGAAGCGTAGTTCAGTACACACTTCAGCCAGGTGAAACAATGCTCGTAGATACCGGATATCTCGCAGCTATGGACGCAACAGTTTCCATCAGCATCGATCAGGTAAAGGGCATCGGCAACGCACTCTTCGGCGGTGAAGGCTTATTCAATACAAAGCTTACCGGCCCTGGCCGCATCTGGCTCCAGACAATGCCTATTGCACAGTTTGCAGGTTCGATCATTCCTTACATTCCTGCAAAGGGCTAATAGCCAATAATAGCAGATCACAAAAATTTAACTGGTCTTCCGAAGTTTTTCAGAAGACCAGTTTTTTTATTATGTCTAAACATACGAACAGCCCATCTGTCACGTAATCAGATGGGCTGTTATTATAGTCTGAAATAATCCGAATAAACCGATTCAGAATTTACTTGTGCCAGTAATCGTTAAGGAACTTAACTCTGCTTTCGAGCCATTCGTGAAGATAATCTGCTGCTTCCTCTTCGTTTTTGCATGAAAGAGCTCTTTGGGTAAGTTCATGAGCAAAATCTGTTCCTTTGCCGAGGTTATTCCATTTTTTATAGTTGTTTTCAAATGCAGTTTTATACTCGACCTTATCGTTTTCTATAAGTTTTAAAGCACGGTCGAACACGCCGCTGTCATAGGCTGATGTCCACTTTTCTCTGATTATGTCACGATACCATGACTGATTCATAAGAACTGCAAGCCATGGATTGATTAATTCGTACTGTTCAGGATCACTCGGATCAACTACCGCAGGAGAATTTACATCAGGAACTATACTTGCAGCGTAGAAACCTGTTCCGTCTGCACAACGATCCTTGTTACCCATAGCAGAGTCAAAATCCCACGGAGCTTCAAAGTGAAGTTTTTTGTCACCTTCAGCACTGAAGTCCGCATCCATAAAGAAACTTGACCAGTAAATATCAGCATCACATGTTACCTCACTGATAACATACATATCAGCAAGTGATTCAACGTCAACGACTTTTCTTACCGCCTCTTCCGGAGTAATTTTATCAGTTTCAGTTATTTTAGTAAAGTCATCGTTAAATTCAAAAGCTTTGTTGTGATAAGCAGCTTCATACATTATCTTATAAGTATTCTTTACGAAACCTTCGAAAAAATCATGCTGATCTTTTGATGCAATATCATTTTTTATGGTAATACCAATAGTCAGATCTGGCCAGTATTTAGACAAAGGTGTCATCATACGTCCCTTTTCATCGCCGTTAAATGATTCGAGTTTCGCATTTTTTTCATAATCAATATCGAAAGTCTGCAGTTCAGCTTCATCTTCAAATACATAATTACCGTCAAATTCAAGGAAATAGCCAATGTCTGTACCGGTATAATCCTTAGGTGCATCAAAAATATCTACACGATCCTTGTTTATCTGCTGAAACTCCGCAAGCAGATAAACACCTAAATACTCGCCGTTCAGATCTACCTCTACAAATTTTGCATCAGAAGCATAAAGCCCGTCTTTTTCAAGTATTTCACGTGAAATACTAAGTGCAGTTTTGTTTCTGAGCATTGAAGCATCTTTATATTCAGCAAGAAGCACCCAGTTTTTCATTGCATTGTCATTATTAAGACCTTTAATCGTCTGTTTTTCATTAAATTTGATTCTGAAAGGCCTTTTGTCATACATTGTAGTCCAGTTACCGCGAACCTTAACATCTGCCGGAACGCTGTCAAGAAGAACGGATCCGTCCGGGTCACGAAGTGATATCGTACACGCTTCATAATATGGTTCCGGAGGAGCATCGGAACCTTCTAAGCCACATGATAACGCAACTACTCTTGAAAGTGTCTCGGTCGCAAAATCCGTTGCATTCTCTTCCTTGCTTACCGTCTGAATTGACACACGCTGCATACATAAGTTACTGTAATCCGGTTCTTCTTCCTTTGATGTTTCAATCTGACTCTGACCAGCGGCGTTTTGATCAGCTGAATTGTTCTCTGATTGCCCTGCGCCGCCTGCTGTGCATGATGTTAGCATAAGCAAAGCACTTAGGGCAGCAATGATCTTTGTGTACTTCATAGTGTTGGTTCTCCTTATAATATTACGTCGGAATTACAGTTAACGCAAAAATTTTAATTCGATTTCTATAATTATTAAAATGATGTTTTCAGTATACCATACCTATAAAAGTTAATCAATATATTTCTTGCGATTTTAACCTTTTTGTAAACTTTGCATAACATATCACTATGTCATAGTTAAGGGAAACAATGATTAAATCGGAAATCCAGCTTCGCCGGATTTCCTGAGGTTGGAATTGCGTGGCTTCGCCCTGTGGCCCATGCTGATTTATAAATAAAA
>JAGDDO010000440.1 GCA_017848205.1 Oscillospiraceae bacterium
AGTGCAGGCAAGAACACCGGCAGGGATCTTTGCAATCTTGTATGCTTTCGGCTTTGATGATTTCAGTTTGTCGAGCATGATACCTGCAAAAAGCATCTGTACAGGAACGGTAAGCACGATATATCTGAAATTGAGCGTACAGGTAAACGCATAATCGTAAGCCATTTTGTATAAGTAGATCACGTTTAAGAAATAGAATGAACCGAAGAACAACTTATGTACCGGATCCATTTTGTTCTTTCTGAAAAACGAGATGATCATTGTTACAAAAGCGATGAGAGCCATAACCGCTGACAGCCAGAAAAAAACCTTTGCGGTCTTAATGATACCCGGCATGTTTTCGAAGTTTCCTTCGTTGATATATTCACTGAACAGAGAATTCTTCATTATTGCGATAAGCGGATTGTGCTCATTGTATCCGGCATAGCCGTCATCAGTCGTATACATCCACTGTTCAAATACTGAATTAAACTGTGAAAGTGAAAAATCGGTTATTCTTTCCTTAAACGGCATTCCGGAAATATTCTGTAAAAGTCCCTCCGGAAGTTCCTGAACGTAGAGAAGCGGAACGCCCCAGAACATATTTCTTATACCGTACCAGAGTCCGAGAGGAGCACAGATAACGATAAATACTACGAACTGACGAAGTATCGTTCTCCACTCGCTCTTAAGATTCTTATAAAGCACTATCGCAAATACGACCGCTGTCGACGGAGCAACAAGTGCCGCGGTAAGCTTTGTCATCATGCCAAAGCCGATGCAAAAGGCAAGCTTTATTATTCCGCGGTATGAAGGTTTCTCATACCATTCAAGAAGAGCTACTAACGATCCTGCCATAAGTGCAGCTGCAAGAGCGTCGTTGTTGATGCTTCCGGAATAGAAAGTGAGCTGCGGATGGAAAGATACAACTGCCAGAGGCACGTAAAGTGCGGCGCCTTCCAGTTTAAAATGTCTGAATATCTTATAGGCGGATATAACGATGCACATCGAATAGAACAGCGGAAGCATCTGAACGCTCTCACGCGACTGATTGAGATCTATTCCGCAGATGTTGTTATTGAACCATATCCATACCGCGCTGCAGATATGGCTTAAAGGCGGATGACAGAACTGGAAGCGTACCCTTACATCGAAATCAGGCAGATGTCTTTCAGTGAGCAGATATGTGATATATCCCGCGTGTCCTTCGCCGCAGTCAAAGGTCTGCACATCATGCTGTCTTACCAGTACGGACGTCCCGAGTACATAGTAGAGTTTCAGGAAAAATCCTGTGCCGAGTATGAAAAGTGAAAACATCTGTCTGCGGTTATTTTTCCAGTCTGAGGCAAACATCACGACAAGCGTCAGCACACATCCTCCGGCAAAATGCCAGACTCCTCTGTTTTCCGAGGCGGAATAGCGTTTTGCGAGAAACGGAACAGCTGCGATTACAGCTGCCATAATTCCAGATGCCACGTATTTATTTATTTTTCCTTTTTTGTAACCGCAAAAAAGAAGGGCTGCCGCAGATAACAGTACCAGAATGCACTCCGTCAGAAGTGCATTAACAGGTATATTCTCCACCGCGCCCAGAAAAAACGGATGAATGAACAGACAGACTGCAAAAGCGCAGATATACGGATGTTTTGCAAGCAGTTTTACAAATCTGTCTGTGTATGTATTAGTATCAGTCATAATCCTCTTCGTATTCTTCGTTTTCTTCTTCGTATTCAGTTTCTGAATTTTCTTCAGGTTCATCAGCATTTACCCTCAGGTAAGCTGCAGGATCCCTGCAAATATTCTTTTCGCGGACTTCAAAGTGAAGATGCGGTCCTGTTGAATCACCGGTCGAACCGATCTCACCGATAAGCTCCCCGCGCTTTATCTCAGTGCCGTTCTTTGCGATCACCCTGCTCATATGAGCATAGAGCGTTGCGAATCCGTCACCGTGGTCTATCATAACAAAGTAGCCGTAACCGCCGGTGTTCCAGCCAGCTGCAATGACCTTTCCGTCCGCCGCAGCATAAATACCGGTACCCGGAGGAGCTGCTATATCAAGTCCCTTGTGATTGCGGTCACTGATAAACACGTCGCTTATCTCACCGCCGTCCACAGGCCACATAAACTGTCCCGTTCCCTTGAGAACTGTATCCTCATATGCCGGTTCAGCCTCGGTCTGTGCAAGCATTATTCCGACTGCAATTTCCTCGTCGACCGGAGGTTCGATCACTTCAACGGAAACAAGCTCACGTTCCGTTTCTATATCCCCGTCGTACTTAACACGGAATTTGCTTAAGCTTTCGCCGTTTACACCTTCACGTATAAGTTCGCTTTCACCGCGTTCAAGGAATTCGCTGTCGATTATTTTTGTGTCATAAGGAACGACCGTTTTTTCTTCGATCTCCTTAGTAACTACTACAGGAAGGTTCTGACTTTTTCTTGCAATGGTAACTACAGTACCAGCCGAGAAAACATCAGGGTCTTCCGCAAGTTCAGGATTCATGTCCAGAAGCTCGTCTATGGTTATGCCGTGATCCTCGGCTATCCAGTAGAGAGAATCTCCCTCCACACCGGTGTAGGTCACTTCCGGCGTTTCCGCAGTTAAATATTCCATAACTGCCTTTGTGTCAGAGATCTTTTCCTCAGGATAGAAGTCCTTTATAAATTCTATGCTGCTTTTATATTCCGCATCAATGATGCCCGGTTCTTTTTTTATCTGTTCAAGTCTTGCATCAAGCTTAGCCTTAAGTTCAGCACCGTCTTTCACGCATCCCGCAAGTTTGCCGTCAATGTAGATGCCTACTGCTTCCGTACCGTTTTTTCTGTCAGATGAGGCAAGAGTAACGACCTGAGTAACAGTTTCAGGAATCTCCGTTACAGGAGCTTCTGTAACATCCTCTGATAAGACGCCGGCGGCCGGTGTCACATTTAAGTTACGTGAGGCTGAAATACCGGATATCTTTGACTCGATCAGAGAAGCATTGTTAAGCAGAACTGCAAATGCAAGAAGTGCTGCTGCCGGAACACCGTAATGAACAAGCTTTGAAGCAAGCTGACTGCCGCCGGTAACCCTGATACTGCTGAGCGTCATATCTGTCATGTCACATTTTTTATCAGTTTTTCCGGCTTCAGATGATGATCCTGTTTCTTCTGTCAGAGAAGCTTTATCACTTTCATGTCTTTTTTCCGAAACGTCCTTATGACGTTTTCTGCCCATACAAACAGCTCCCTCCGTAAATTTTAGTTTATCATAAAGGAAACACTGATTAAACCGGAAACCCGGCTTCGCCGGATTTCCGGAGGAGGGATTTGCGTGGCTTCGCCTTTACCCCCACACTGATTTATGAATAAATCAGTGTTCCCTAAAATATTACAAATTTATTACACTGTTTAATATTATATCAGACTCTCAGAAAAAATCAAACCTTTTATGGAGTTAAATGTAAGTATCCTGTGTTTTTTGTATACTTAAGCATTTATTACAGCGCTGCAGTCATCCGCTTACGCAGAATGCACAACAGATATAATACCATCACTACACTATATTTCTTTAAAAGGATATTTTCTGAACAAATGCAGAATATTTTCCCACGGAGGAGCTTCCAGTACTACCGTCCCGCCTTTACCATCCGGAAAAGATACCTCACCGCAGTGAAGAGTCTGCCCTTCCGCATCCTCACAGCTGCCGCCGTAAAGATCATCTCCGGCAAGAGGAAAACCGATGTGGGAAAAGTGTACCCTTATCTGATGCGTTCTTCCTGTTTCAAGTTCTATTCTTGCATAGGAATATTTTCCACAGGACGAAATGATACGGTAATTTGTTACCGCGTTCTGTCCGTCCGGTGCAACACATCTGGTTATGAGTGACTCCGTCTG
>JAGDDO010000441.1 GCA_017848205.1 Oscillospiraceae bacterium
AGATGTCCGAACACATCATGTCCGGCTCAGCTGCTTAAGAATATTATTCATTTTGCATCCAAACCTGCGATGAATATTGACGGTCTCGGCGATGCTATCGTGGCACTTCTCGTGGATAATAAGCTTATCACTTCAGCAGCTGATCTCTACGATCTTACTGAAGCAAAGCTTATGACACTTGACCGTTTCAAGGAAAAATCAGCCGGAAATCTGATAAAGGCGATCGAAGCTTCGAAGTCAAATACTCTCGACAGACTTATTTTCGGTCTCGGTATCAGAAATATCGGTGCCAGAGCTTCAGTTCTTCTCTGCGAAAAGTTCGGAAATCTTGATGCGATAATGAATGCTGATGTAACAGAGATCTCTTCTATTGACGGCTTCGGAGATGTCATGTCACAGGGTGTCTATGAAGCACTAAGGGAAACTCATCTTGTTGCCCTTATAGAAAAGCTCCGCACCCACGGACTTAATTTCACATACGCCTCAAGTAAGAAGAGTGATAAGCTGGAAGGTAAAGTATTCGTTCTTACAGGAACTCTTCCTACTCTCAAACGTGATGAAGCCAAAAAGATCATAGAAGACATGGGCGGTAAGGTTTCCTCTTCAGTTTCAAAGAAAACTGACTACGTTGTTGCCGGTGAAGAAGCCGGAAGCAAGCTTACAAAGGCTGAGGAGCTTGGTATTGCCATTCTCTCCGAGGCAGAACTTCTTGCTATGACAGCTGAATAAAAATTTTAATTTAAGGGTGGGGGAATTGTATGTCTGTATTTGATTATTTTTCTGACCACTGGGGAATGCTGGTACTTATTCTGGGAATGACTATAGCACTGACTTCTGAAATACATCTTGAAAAAAGAATGGTAAACCGGATAGCTGCTACCAATGTTATGCTTCTGTTATACTCAGCGGCCTGTTACATTGAAACTTATCTCGGAAATCAGGAGAATTTCAATATTCTCAGGCCTGTACTGAGTGCCGTATGCTATTCGCTTATTGCATTTATTCTTGTTAATATAGTTATGATAGTTTATCCGAAACAGAAAGCCTATCTTCTGTTTCCTGCGATTCTCAACGCAGCACTGTGTTTCATTTCAATACCGACCGGTATAGTTTTCATCATAGATGAATATAATCATTTTCACAGAGGAACTCTTGGATATCTGACGTATTTCATCAATGCACTTTATCTTGCTTATCTCCTCATAAACGTATTTAAAAGCGGCAGAAAACAAAAAGAAGATTACAGAATACTGTTCTACATGGCTCTAACTTCGCTGTTCTGCCTCGTTGCACCTCTGTTCGTTGAAACAGCTGATATGCACTGGTTCAACGTGACAATAGCAGTTAATATTATGCTTTACTACGTTTATCTGCTTCAGCAGTTCACAAAACGCGATCCGCTGACAAAACTTTTAAACCGTCAGACCTATTATTCCGATGCGGAAAAATATATCAACGATGTAACAGCCGTTATAACAATGGATATGAACGGCTTAAAGGAAATAAACGACAGCGAAGGTCATGTGGCCGGAGACACTGCACTCAAGGCACTGGCAGACTGTTTCTGGACGGCAGCTCATAAAAAAGGACAGCGTGTATACAGAATAGGCGGCGACGAATACGTAATTCTCTGCATAGGTTCCGGCGAAGATGAGGTCAAATCACTCATCGAACGTATCAGAGCTGAAGTCTCTGAAACTCCTTACACCTGTTCAATCGGCTACGCTATGAAATCAGAGGGAAGCACGATAGACTCCCTTTACCACCAGGCCGATGAAATGCTGTATGAGGAAAAGAAAGAGTTTTACGCGAGAACCGGCAAAACCAGACAAAGAAAACGCTGAATAAGACAAGAGCGGGGAACATCCCCGCTTTTTTTATGTATAGCAAATTTTCTCAGGAAAAACACTGATTAAAAATAATTTTTTTAAAATTCACCGAACTTTTAGGGCAGCGAATGAGTAATATATAATGAAGGACTTCAAAACAAGGAAAGGAGCAGCATTTGAAAAGCAAAACTGATATCAGCGAACATATTGAAAAATGCGGAGAACGACTGTCACGTCTCTGCATCAACCTCTGCAGAGATCATCACGATGCTGCTGACCTTTTTCAGGACACCTGTCTCAGAGCACTTAAGTATTATAAAACCTATGATGCCTCGCAGGAATTTGAAAAATGGATATTCAGGATCTGTGTGAACACCTATAAATCCACGCTAAGACGACTGTATAATTCAAGGCCGCTGCTGTTCGGATCAAACGATGAGCATGATGAATTCTTTGAAATGATACCGGACGATGATGATACAGCGACTCATGAAGAATATAAAGAACTGCTTAAAGCTGTAAAACGACTGCCTGAAAAATACCGTGTGGTAGTTGTTTTAAGATATTTCAATGACTATTCCGAAAAAGAAACAGCTGAAATTCTCGGTATACCGACAGGGACAGTAAAATCACGTCTTAACGCGGCGAAAGTACTTTTAAGGAAGGAGATGGAACATGAAGAGTAAGTATAACGACGAACGTCTGGATAAAATGCTTGGAAATCTTTTAGGTTCGGAAGTGCCTGAAGATCTGCAGTTTCATAACGAACTGTCCGGCGAAATAATTGTAGCCGTAAAGAATAAAGAACATAACACCAGGGGAAAGATCATCACTGTATGCGCTTCGCTGGCTGCAGTACTGTGTATCGCACTGCCGGTTTACGGTCAGCTCAACAGTAACAAATCTTTTGATGACACTGAAACAAGCGTTTCTGAGGTCGTTTATGATGAAGAGCTTCAGAAAAGCATTGATGAATTCAATGAAGACCGCGCTGACTTCGGTTTCATCAGCATCCCCCTCGACAGCAGCGAAAATTACAGAAAGTTTGTAAAAGCTCCTGAAGTGGAAAACTATAATACTCCTGAGGCCGGAATTCTTCTTTCCCTTGGCCTTATCCCGTATGAGATCACCGAGACAGAAGGAAAAGAGTTGTTTGTAAAAGTAATTTCCGCAGGCGGTAAAACCGTATTTACCGAAGACGCCTATGTTGCAGGATATGACAAAGAGGGAAATATCAATTACCTTCTCCACACTAACGAACGTATCACCGAAGAGGAAGCTTTGAATCTAACGGAAACAGATCAGTTTAAGGGCGACGCAAATTCCCGCGCCGGTTTCCAGAAAATCGTTTCCAAATTCCAGAACAAAGATACTCCGGTAAAAATCGACGGCATTACAGTAAGAGAAGCGCTTGACGCTGATACTGAATTTGAAGTTAAAACAGGAGAACTTCACGCATTTGTCAGAAGAAACAGTGAACTTATCCCTGTGAATTTCTTTGAACTTGATTATACCGTCAGCAAAAAGTTTCGTGTGCCGGAAGATATTCCTGATTTCATTAAGGTTTCATCAGAGGGCGGGGAGACATCCTATTTCGGAATACTGTCGTATGACTGTACTAAATCCAATTCAGTCAGAACATCACTTCCGGTGAAGAATGACCTCTGGCCGGTATAAATACATTGTGTATATGAACGAAAGGAAAGAATAAATGAAAATAAAGAGAATACTAAGTTTTATACTTGCGCTGTCGCTTGCAGTTACAGCTGCATCGTGCGGTAAAGAAGTCAGAGAGCCGCTTAATTCCGGTAATTCGACAGCAGAAAAAGAGATCAAAAATACTTCGTGGAAAAAGAAACCGAGCGGGTATGATACTATAACACTTTTCTATGATGAAGTACAGGTATGCGATGAAGACCTTACCGGAGCATATCCTGGTGCTGCTTCTGCTGATAAAATATACTATATCAAACCTGTAACTGAAGAAGATGTATATACATCAGGAACCAGCGGCTATATCGTAAATATGACTGATTCTTCTGTTATCGCTGACGATCATGATAAAATTGATGCGCAGGACATAATTTACCGTGATGACAAGAGAATTGTGTATTCCGGTATTGGAGATGAATGGAATAAAATTATTTCATATGATTTACAGAGCGGTAACAGGAAAACCGCGGACGCAGAAAATGTCTGGTATGCCAAAGCAGATTCATCCGGAAACTTATACTTAATAGACCGTGATAATATACTTAAATGTTTCGATTCGTCTCTTAACCTTGTAAAACAGGTCGATTTATCAGATCAGATGTCAAAAGAACTCTACCTGAAAGATATCTGTATTTCTGACGACGGAAAAATCTATCTGGTAATGGATGTAAAATATGAGTATTACACTGTTTTTACTATAGACGAAAATGACAAACTGACAAAACTCACCGGTGAAAATCCTCTTGGAGATATAGTAACCGGCTTTTTCACTGACAAAGACGGGAACGTTGTCCTGACCAGTCAGCAATCTGTTGATGTCATCAATCCGAAGACCGGTGATCTTGTGCACATGTATGATCTGTACGGCGTTAATGAATTCATAGGACCATCCCTTGACTATGATATGGTATTTGTATGTTCGGACGGTATCTACGGCTATCACTACGAAGATGACAGTAAGGAACTCATAGTGTCTGACGACACGCTTCCTAAGCTCGGTTCTAATTACAGATCTGCGTATCTGAGCGGAAACAGTCTTTACGTAGCTCTTGCGGATGCGGGAACTGCATCTTTGTATGAGATCGACAGAAAAACGGGTGAAACAGTTATAACAGACTGCGAAGGAAACGGAGCATCATGCATTTCACCTGACGGTACTTTCTATTATATTTCTGCTGAACACATGCTGAAAGGATCTGAAGACGGATATACATACGAATCTGTCAGCAATTCAGTATACCGCCATGAAAAAGACGGTAATGACACTCTGCTTTTCAGGCTGCCTGAACTTCATTTTGAAGCATACACCGGCAGGATGGTAATGAATTCATCCGGCGAACTGATGATAGTTTATCCGGACGAAGAAGACAATGCGTGTATTATGGTCTATGATACTTCAGGAAATCTGAAAAAAACAATTATTCCTGAAGTGTATGAAGAAAACTACGGACTTACGCTGGTGCAGAACGCTGATAATACTGTATACACTGTTATTCAGACGTACAGCGATAATGATGAACCGGTTAAAGTTTTTAAATATGACAATGAAAAATATGAAATCGGAGAAAAGGTTACATCATTTACCGGGTTTGACGGCTGGTGTACGCTCATGGACGGATACGGAGATTATGATATTATCATTTGTGACGAAACAGAAATTCATGGCTGGAATGAAAATACAGGAAAAACAGAGCTGATTGCCTCATTTGCCGAATTTACCAGCAGCCGCTACCACTGCGGTGATTCACTGGTGATCAATGACTCAGAGATCCTCTGCAATGACGGTTTCAAACTTGTAAAAGCTGATGAGGAACGTCTTGCCGTTCTGAATTCAAGAGAAGTTGTAACGCTGGCTGTCCCTTATAATTACAGCTTGATGAACCTTGTTTCGGATTTTAATAAGAAAAGTGACACTTGCTATATTCTCCTGAAAGACTATTCGAAGTATTATTATGATTCAGAGGATGCTGAAAGTGAAAAGAACTATAATGAGATAATCGATAATGCTCTTTCAAAAGATATCATCAATAATGACATTCCTGATATTATACTGATGGATCAGCTTGATGTCTCAGCTTATATCATGAAAGGCCTGTTTTCAGATATGCGACAGATCGCAGATGCAGATCCTGAGTTTGATCTGAACGGGATTTCAGGATATATCACCGATGCATTCACTTATAAAGACTGTCTGTATACTATTCCGGCAGGGATCACTCAGTCGTTACTCTTTTCAGATGAAAAACATGAAAAATGGGATTATAATGAATTTATGTCTCTTGATTCAGGTGATAAAGATCTGTTTCCGTATTATCATCTGGATTACGATAATATTTCAGACGGAGTTTTACTGCCGTATTATACTGAACACGTTGATCTTGAAAATAAAAAATGTGATTTTGATAACGATGAATTTATTTCACTTATAAAATATTTAAAGGAAGAGGGAATCACTAAAGAAGAAGCGGAGGAAATAAACGAATCTGATAATCAACTGAACAGAGAGGATAAACTGGTAGGAGCGGAAATCTCATGTCTGAATGATTATTTCAATGTTACAGAAAGATATAGTGACAGACCAT
>JAGDDO010000442.1 GCA_017848205.1 Oscillospiraceae bacterium
CCTGCAAAGTCAAAGGATCAGGACGACATAATGAACGGACGCATACCGCATTATCTTTCCGTTTCAGTAAATCTGGCAGCTGTGTTCACTGTTGTGCTTACGGCTGACAAAACAGTATCAGATCATCTCGCTGAACTTATCGGAAACGGCATATCCATAATAGTAAGAAACAATGACTGCGCTGTTACAGCACCGAGGATCTCAAAGCTCTTCGGCATACCGGCGGAAATGGTAAAGATAGTACCGCCGGAACACCGCGAATTCTGCGACAAAATCACAGCACCTGTGGAAAAATCAAATGCTTCCGTAATATGCAATGGAAAGCTCTCATCGATCACAAAGGTACTCTCAAATATCAGACACATTCATCACAGTTCACTTACAGGACTTGTGCTCCAGAGCACATCGATCGTTCTGGCACTTATTTTCGCAGTTGTTTTCATGATCATAGGCATACTCGGACAGATAACTCCGCTCATGGTCATTCTTTATCACACTATATGGGCTTTCCTTACACTGTTCATAATGAAAGTAAAGCCGAGATAAATACAGTGAACGAACGTTCACCTGTTATAACTACAGACAACAGATCAGGCAAAGCCTGGTCTGTTTCATTAAGGAGAAAAGAAAATGAAAAAGATCCTTTGCAGTATACTGGCACTCGCACTTGTTTCATGCACATTCTGCGGATGCAAAAAAAGCACTGAAGACGTTCAGTCATCCGGCACAAGCATTGTTGCAGACAAAGATGTAACGCCAAACGACTCCTCTGAATTTGTATACGAGGAAAAAGACGGCGGTATTATCATAAAGGGCTATAAAGGAAACTCCGTGACAGTAAACATTCCGCCTGAAATCAACGGAAAGCCTGTCACCGCCATCGGTGAATACGCTTTTGACGGCTTTGAAGAGAACGACGGAAGCGTTCAGAACGGAAAATCATACAAAGACAATAACATAAACACCATAACCTCGATACATATTCCGGGAAGCGTCAAAACCATTGAAAAAGGCGCTTTCACCAACTGCTTCTCACTGACTGAGCTCACATTTGCAGAGGGCGTGGAAACTCTTGAAGAGGGTGCTTTCGCATGCTGTGACAAGGTAACAAGTGTTTCCCTGCCTTCAACTGTAACAAAGATAGGAAGCTACGCATTTTATGAATGCTACTCCATTCGTGAACTTTCACTTGGCAAAAACGTACAGTCAATAGGCGAATACGCCTTCTACAACTGCCGTGATCTCAGAACAGTCGTACTTCCTGATTCAGTCACCGAACTCGGAACCGGTACTTTTGCAATGTGCAGTACACTCTGTGAACTGACGCTTTCAAAGTCCCTGACTGTCATTCCTGATTACTGCTTCAGCGACACTCTCATAAAGAAGGCCGACCTTCCGAAAGGAATAACAGAACTCGGTGCCTATGCTTTTGCACGCTCGTCAGCACTTACTGAAGTAAGTTTCCCTGATTCCCTTGTAAAGATCGGCGAAAGAGCTTTCTTTATGTGTCCGGAATACACTGAAGCCTCGGTCCCTGCATCAGTTACAGAGATCGGCGAAAAAGCCTTCGGATACAACGTGGACGCCTCAAAGGCTGTAAGTGATCCCGAGGAATTTCTGAAGGAAGATTTCATAATAAAAGCAAAGAAAGACTCTGCCGCTGAAAAATATGCGAAAGAAAACGGAATAAAAACCAAGTAAAAACTTAAGAAAACGCTGATTTATTCATAAATCAGCGTGGGGTCCGGGGCGAAGCCCCGCAAATCCCACCTCCGGAAATCCGGCTTCGCCGGATTTCCGGTTTAATCAGTGTTTCCTTAAGTTTCGATCTTAAATGCAGCATCCCTGACCGGGATGCTGTTTTTATTTTTATATTTTCGTTAAATTTCACATATTTCTTCTTTTCTGTTGATACGCTATTGATTTTTTCCTGCTTAAAAGCTATAATTAAAGTGACGTCGTATTTTCTGGAGATACGACACATAAAAAATCAATGTATGTGTAAAGTTAGTATGTCAAAATTTTACCCAGTTATCCTGTTTCATGCACGCAGGCCTGAAACAACGGATACCGCTTTAACGGGGAGGAGAACCTGTAATGTATTCACCAAATGATCTTTGCTACAATGACAACAGCTGTGACTGCTTTTTCATAACTGATGTCTGCAACAACCATGTTACCTGCGAATATGACGCAAGATTTTCCGGTCTCACCGGATACAATTCCCTCACTGATCCGGAAATAAGAGATCTGACAAAGATAATCCATCCGGACGATCTGGAAAAATACCGCTCCGCCAAAGAGTCACTGTCTTCCGACAATCCGTTCGAAAGCACAGACTTAAGACTTATTAAAAAGGACGGAACACTTATTTATGTCACCTGTAACCTTATCTATAATGTAACAGACGACAACTACGAAAGGATCGTGTGCGCATTTTCCGTACTCGGAGACTCTGACTACTTCAGACAGCAGGAAGAAATGCTGCGCGACATGCATTCCATTGTATTCAAATTCAGACGCACCGATAAATTTCCTTACTACTATAACGACAGTTTCCTGAAGCTCATAGCCTACAGCCGCGAGGAAATAGCCGAGCTGAACTTAAGTTATACCGACTTCATGAACTCACTGGACGTCGATCATTTTCTCCACGCAATAAGAAGTTCTGACAAGTCTGACACATTTTCAAGCTGTACTGTACGTGTGACAGACAGGAAAAAGAATATAAAATGGGTCAGCTGTTCCTTCAAGAAAATGACATCATCACGCGGTGACGAGTATTTCATGGGTATAGGCGAGGATATAAGCGATCACAAGAAAACAGAACTCGACCTGATGAAAAACCGCATGCTGCTCAACAACATAACGGACAACCTGTCGTGTGCTGTGCTTTCGCTGACCAGAAACGAGACCCGTGCCGCTCTTGTCAGAGCTAACAAAGGATTCTTCAGTCTTTTCGGATATACTGAGGAGGACACTGAAAAGTTCAGCCAGAACATCAGCGAGCTCATAATCCACCCTGATGACCACAGTGAATTCATAAACGGGATAATGCGCTCAGGAAACAAGCGCACCGGCATCTGCCGCGCCGTCACTGCCGAGGGAAAGAACATATGGGTATCCTATGATTCATTTACCACTATTGAAAACAATATACCGTGCTACATGTGCACATTTCACGACGTTACCTCCCTTAAGGAAACGGAAAACGAACTGGAAACGACCAGAAAGGTCCTCACACTTGCTGCAGCACGCAATTCAGATGTTTACTGCACAATAGACTTTGAAAAAAGAACGATGGTATTTCCTGAATTCTTCAGCAGAAAATACGATCTTCCGGAAGTAATAGAGAACATGCCTGACGGTCTTTTCAGAGACGGTCTCGTTCAG
>JAGDDO010000443.1 GCA_017848205.1 Oscillospiraceae bacterium
AGAGGATGATCAGAATGGCTGATAATAAAAATAATTCTGAATTATATGACTACGACGAAGCGATAAGGAATGAACTTCCGGACGGCCTTCTCTGCGGCACTGATGAAGCAGGAAGGGGACCGCTTGCAGGCGATGTTTTTGCAGCGGCAGTCATACTTAAGCCGGGAGTAGTAATAGAAGGTATCAACGACAGCAAAAAGCTCACGGAAAAGAAGCGTGAGAAGCTGTTTGATGAAATAAAGGACAAGGCTGAAGCCTGGTGCATTGCGACAGCAAGCGTTGAGGAGATCGAAGAGATCAACATTCTCAATGCGGCCATGCTTGCAATGAGAAGGGCGGTCGAAGGTCTCGGAGTAAAGCCTTCGCTTGTAATAGCTGACGGTAACAAATGTCCGGATATTCCTGACACTGATGTGCGTTCAGTTATAAAGGGTGATGCTCTTTCAGCCAGCATTGCGGCTGCATCGGTACTTGCCAAGGTGGCAAGGGACAGATACATGACCGAAATGGCTGAAAAATATCCGCAGTACGCCTTCGAAAAGCACAAGGGCTACGGTACGAAGCTCCACTATCAGATGCTTGATGAACACGGCGCTTCCGCGATCCACCGAAAGAGCTTTCTGAAAAAATACTATGATAAAAAGGAAAGCGGCCAACAGTGAATAAATACGGTTACGGAACCAGCGGTTCCGGCGGCATGAATGAACTGTCAAGGAGAGATCTCGGCGGCAAAGGCGAAGATGCTGTATGCTCGTATATAGAAAAATACGGCTACAGGGTCATTGCGAGAAATTTTATCTGCCCCAGGGGAGAGATCGATATTATTGCCGAGAACGATGATACCGTTGCTTTTATCGAAGTCAAGTCCAGAAAAGAAAACTGTGTTGTATCCGGCATCGATTCGGTAGGCAGCACCAAAAAGAAAAGAATAATAAGAACGGCTGCATGGTACTCATACAGATATCCTCTTGAAAAGCAGCCGAGATTTGATATAGCGGAAGTCATACTGAAAAACGATATTCCGGCAGCTATCAGGTACTACAAGGGCGCCTTTGATATGACTGACTGCGGAATAATGCTTTCATTCAGATAATTCCGGCGAAAAATTGACTGCAGGTTTTTTCGCCATTAAAACCGATCTGCAGAGAAACGGAGCAAATACAATGTTTTATAAAAGTACAAGAAACAGCGGTTTAAAGGTAACAAGTGCACAGGCTATTTCACAGGGTATTTCAGAAGACGGCGGCCTTTTCGTACCTGAAAGCATCCCTTCACTTACACTTGAAGAAGTTGAAAAGATCGGTAAGATGAGCTACTCCGAAAGAGCAGCATACGTTTTCGCAAAGTTCCTCACAGACTTCACTGAAGCTGAGATCAGATACTGTACAGACAACGCTTACAGCACAAAGAACTTTGAAACAGAAAACATTGCTGAAATAGCACATCTTTTTGACGGCACTTACATGCTTGAACTCTGGCACGGTCCGACATGTGCTTTTAAGGACATGGCTCTTCAGATACTTCCGTACTTCCTCACAACTTCAGCAAAGAAGTTAAAAATAGACAAGAAGATCGTTATCCTCGTTGCAACATCAGGCGACACAGGCAAGGCAGCTCTTGAAGGATTCAAGGACGTTGAAGGCACACAGATCATGGTCTTCTATCCTGAAAACGGCGTAAGCTCAATGCAGAAGCGCCAGATGACAACTCAGGAAGGCCGGAACGTAGGCGTATGCGCAGTAAAGGGCAACTTCGACGACTGCCAGAGCGGTGTAAAGAAGATCTTTACAGATGAAACAGTAAAGAAGGCACTTGCTGACAACAAGCTCATGTTCTCAAGTGCAAACTCGATCAACTGGGGCCGTCTCGTTCCGCAGGTGGTTTACTACATTTCAGCTTATGCAACACTTGTTTCTGATGAACAGATAAAGCTCGGCGACAAGATCAACGTAGTTGTTCCTACAGGTAACTTCGGTAACATTCTTGCAGCTTACTATGCAAAGAGAATGGGTCTCCCGATAGGAAAGCTCATCTGTGCATCAAACATCAACAACGTACTCACAGACTTCATCAACACTGGTGTTTATGACAGAAACAGAAAGTTCTACGCAACAAGCTCACCTTCAATGGATATTCTTATCTCAAGCAACCTTGAAAGACTTCTCTACATCCTTACAGGCGACAATGATGCTCAGATAAAGGAATGGTTCGGTGCTCTTGCAAAGGACGGAAAGTACGAAGTAAGCGCTGACGTCAAGGCTAAGATAAAGGAAGACTTCTACGCAGGATTCTGTGATGACAACGGTACAAAGGAAACAATAAAGAATATCTACGACAAGTACTCATATGTCTGCGATACACATACAGCAGTTGCAGTCAAGGTTTACGAAGACTACCGCAAGGCAACAAAGGACGAGACAAGAACAATAATCGCTTCAACAGCAAGCCCTTACAAGTTCAGTGCAAGTGTTCTTGAAGCTATCTGCCCTGACTACAAGGCTGATGATGAATACGCACTTGTTGACAAGATCAACGAACTTTCTGACATTGCTATCCCTGATGCTCTTGCAGACCTTAAGAACAAGCCTGTAAGATTCACAGGATCTATCGACAGTGCTGAAATGTCAGACTTCGTAATGAAGACTCTTAACATAAAGTAAATAAAATACGGGGGTAATTCTTCAGTGGCACTTTTCGCTATCGGAGATCTTCATCTTTCGCTGGGCGACCAGTTCAAACCGATGGATATCTTCAACGGATGGGAAGGCTACACCGAAAAGCTTGAGGAGAACTGGAAAAACACCATAACCGATGAGGATACGGTCGTTATTGCA
>JAGDDO010000048.1 GCA_017848205.1 Oscillospiraceae bacterium
AAACATTTCTGTAAACAATATCAGTGATACCGAGATTTACGTTGGCAATGGTTTTGCCTCTGAGAAGTTCAAGACTGTAGTCCTTCGGATCAACGCCTTCGACAAGTTCCGGCTTGACCACCAGTGCATGTCCTTCCTTCATGATCCCGCCTCTTATCTGAAGCTTTGCACCCTGTGCAATGTAATTTATACATGAGGTACTGCCTATCGCAGCTGCATCAAGTTTTCCTGATTCCACCGACATGACGATTTCAGTGTTTCCGTCAAAATTGGAAAGTGAAACATCAAGTCCTTCCTCCTCGAAAAATCCTTCTTCCTTTGCAACGAAGTAAAGCAGATGACCCGTTGAAGGCAGATAGCCGAGTTTGAAAGGTACAAGTTCACTCTTTGCTGTTTTCGCAGTCTCTTTACTGCCCGAATTAAATTTCTGTGTTTCAGTGTTTATCTCTGTTTCCCCGGAACATCCAGCCAGAAACAGAGAGCTTACAACTGCAGCTGCTAATAAAGCTGTGTTTTTTCTGAATAAATTTCTGAATTTCATTGTTTGACCTCCGGTGTGTTGTAATGTGTTTGTTTTGGGTATGAGCCTATTATAACCCCTAATACGCGCCCTGTCCAATACAGGTTTTCAAGATAGTGTTATTGTATTTTCCAATAAATATCAGATTTTTTTATAAGCACTTATAGGTACAAAAAACCGCCGGCAGTATTTTTCCTCCGGACATGGTTACAGCTCAATGGCATGTTTGTTATTGACAAACTCTGAACTGCGATATATAATCATATTGAATATATAGGTTTAGTACATATCATAGAAAGGAACGGCAAATGACATATGAAATACGATTTTGATCATGTGACTGATCGCAGCGGCACTAATTCGGCGAAATGGAATGTGCTGCAGAATGAGCTGCCTATGTGGATAGCGGATATGGATTTTCCGGCTGCACCTGAGATACTTGAAGAATTACAGAAAAGGCTCTCTAATGGTGTTTTTGGTTATTCTTTTCTGCCTGATGAATGGTATCAGGCATATATTGAATGGTGGCAGTCACGGCATGATCTGAAGTTTGAAAGACGGCAGATGCTGTTCAGTCCGGGTGTGCTTCCGACGCTATGCACCTGTATCCGAGAACTTACGAATACCGGTGATAATGTAGTTCTGCTTTCTCCGGTATACCACTGCTTTTATGACTGTATTCGCAGCAACGGACGTACAGTACTTGAATGTTCTCTCGTCTATGACGGAGATGAATACAGAATAGATTATAAACTTCTTGAACAGCAGCTAAGTGACAGCAGAACGAAAATGATTATTCTCAGCAATCCGCATAATCCTGGCGGAAAGATCTGGGACAGAGAAACTCTTGCTGCTGTTGGCAGACTCGCAAGGGAGAACGATGTTATTGTTGTTTCTGATGAGATACACTGTGATATTACTGATCCCGGTATAAATTATGTTCCTTATCTGAGTGCTTCACCTGAAAATGCCGGCAGCAGCATTACCTGTATTTCTCCGACAAAAGCATTTAATCTTGCCGGACTGCATACTTCAGCGATAGTAATACCGGATAGTCATATCAGACGCCGAATAAAAGAAGGTCTGCATTCCCAGAGAATCGACGGTGTAAATTCATTTGCGGTACAGGCGGCGGTTTCAGCTTTTCAGAATGGCAGTGCATGGCTTGACGATTTGCGTCAGTATCTTTTTAAAAACAAGCAGCTTGTCAGAACAGTACTGGAAGCTGAACTACCAGAACTGAAGCTTATTCCTTCGCAGGCCACATATCTGCTCTGGATAGACGGGAGAAAAGTTTCGGCAGACAGTGACTGCAGTCTTGCACAGAGTATACGCAAACGTACAGGGTTGTTTCTTTCCGACGGAGCCCAGTTCGGAAGCGGCGGTGAAGGCTTCCTGCGTATGAACATCGCCTGCCCTGAATGTGTGGTGCATGAGGGACTTGAAAGACTTGTTACAGCGGTTAAGGATATGCGGTAGAAGGAGGTTACGGTTATGAGATCAATTTCTATCAAAGATACGACACGGGAGGAACGCGAACAAATTATCAGAGAGTCACTTGACTGTGGCGGCGGTGGTTGTGAAAACTGTTCATCATGCTGGCTTGGCGGCGGAAGTCCGTTCGGCATCTATCAGGATTATATTGACGGAAAGCGTGAGATAAGTGAAATAAACAGAACATATATGGAGCAGTACCGCCAGAACAGGCTGATAAAATGAGGTTACTGTATATGAACGCACCACCTGATGTTACGAATTCTACTGTCGAAGAACGCAGAAACTATATCAAAGAAAGATTTCCATGCATTGCAGACTGTGATATGTGCGGAATCTGCGCTGTATTTCACGGCAAAGATGCAGAAGTTGCATATGATGAGTTTATTCGCGGAGAGCGATCTTTTGAGGAAGTATCTGCGGATTACAAATAGGCACAGCCGTCTCATAAGAGGCGGCTGTATTACTGATAGTGCGCCCGCGGGCGCACATTTTTATGCAGATCGTATTTATGCAGATCGTATTGTAAATCGCTATACCATCTGCTAAAATAGACAATAGAAAGGCGGCTGATACTATGACAGCAAAAACAGCAGTTCCGAAGGCATTAGATGAAATGAAAAAAGAAGAATTTGATGCCATTATGGCAGAAAGTCTCGAACAGTCTAAAAACGGTAAAACACTTTCAATTGATGAATCATGTGATGCAATTATTATTGAAATAGAAAATGGAACAATATGAAGTGAGAATAACTGAGAAAGTATATGATTCTTTGAAAGGTATCGCAGCTCACAAAAAGGAACAGGCGCCCCGGTTTTATCGGAGCGCCTGTATTACTGATAGTGCGCCTGCAGGCGCACGTTTTATATATTATCTGCTTCCCATAGCAACAGTGTAGAGTTTTTCAATAAGTGTCAGGGCACCTTTGTATCCTACATAGCTTCTGTTCAGTACGACTTCATTTGCTGATGGTGTTGATGTTTCAATCAATTTTAGATTTTTGTCATCTGCTATCTGTTTTTCCCATGAGCTGCCGAAAATAACACCGATCTCGCTTCCAAAGTCAGTTTCACTTAATAATTTTTCAATCCAGTAGCCGTCTTCCGTAAAATCAGGTTCTATTGAAATTTCATCATCTTCAACAAGGTGATGATAAATATCGCTAATTTGATCGCGGTACTTTTCAGGCGGATTATCTGTGATAATTGCCTTTAATGGAACAAGACCGAGTTGATCTGTTAAAAACTTAGTGAACGCTGTATTATAAGCACTGTCACCAACTATTGCGAACTTTGAAGGAAGACCGTACCAATACTGAGAGAAGAACTGGGCAAAATGTTCGATATAGTTGTAATACTGCTTTGATTCCTCTTCAATGAATTTTTCCGATTTTGTTTTGTCGATGCCTGCAAATTCAACGACTTGCCTCAGAAATGCACTGGTTGCTTCTTCGCCTATCGGTATTACTGGAATGTGAAGATAAGGCTGATTGTATTTCGCTTCCAGATGTTTAACGATCTTTAATCCTACCCACGGAGAAATAAGTAAGTTAAAATTCGCTTTCGGGATCT
>JAGDDO010000444.1 GCA_017848205.1 Oscillospiraceae bacterium
ATTGCCATGATAGCAGGCTGTGCGTATACAGTTCTTGAAAGTTCAGTAAAGCTTTCGTCGAAGCATACCTTTTCAAGATCGTAGCCTAAGATCTCTGATCCGGTCTTCATTACCGCAGCGGCTTCAGGATATTTATCAAAAATGTCCTTACCCATTCCTGCGTACTGTGCACCCTGGCCTGCAAATAGAATTATGTTCATAAATGATTGTCCTTCCTTATAGTTATATTGCACTATTTTCAATATGCTCTGTACATCAAATTTTACAGAACCTTTAAACTTGATCTGATTTAACAGCATTGCATTGCTGTCCGGTTGCAAAAATTTCAAAAATAGTATAAAATAGAGGTTGAGTAGTGTTTACTCATGGAATATATTTGCAAAGATCTGCTAAGTTCAGACCACATTTATAATCATAACACAAAACTACTGATAATACAATCTATATACAGGGGGAAATTTTGTTGCAGGGAATAAAAATTTCAGGCATTGCTTCGTATGTCCCGGAGACCGTCATTGAAAACAATGATTTCACATCATTCATCGAAACAAACGACGAATGGATAACAACACGTACAGGAATCAAGACCAGACACTGTGCGATGAATATGCCTACATGGAAAATGGGCAGCAATGCTGCAGAAAAAGCCATAGATGCCTCAGGCATCTCCCGTGATGAGATAGATCTCATAATCTGCACCACAGTAACACCGGACACGCTCATACCTTCGACCGCATGTCTCATTCAGAAAGAGCTCGGCATGGAAGGCTGCATGGCCTTTGATATAAACTGTGCATGTTCCGGCTTTGTCTACGCAGTTGACATGGCCCAGAAATACATCGCAGCCGGTTCAGCGCGAAACGTTCTTGTAATAAGCACTGAATCACTTTCAAAAGTTGTGGACTATACTGACCGTTCATCATGCATTCTTTTCGGCGACGGTTCCGCAGCTGCAGTCATTTCACCGGCAGACACGGAATACAGCAGTTTTCTCGGCGCTGACGGCAGAGGCTCAGGCTTCCTTAAAGCTTCAAGTGTTCATCCGGTAGCCCACCCTCTTTTCGGAGTAAAAGGCATAGAACCGGAAACTGATGAAAACGACCACGGTCAGCTTTTCCAGGACGGAAAGGAAGTTTACAAGTTTGCTGTGGCAACAATGCCGATGATAATCGAAAAGGTCACAGAAAAAGCAGGCCTTACTGTAAACGACATAGACCACATCGTCCCGCACCAGGCAAATGTCCGCATAATCCAGACAGCTGCCTCAAGACTGGGACTTCCGATGGAAAAATTCTTTCTCAACATTGAGAAATACGGAAACACATCAAGCGCAAGCATTCCGATAGCACTCACTGAGGCTGTCGGCAGCGGCGTTATAAAAAGAGGCGACAGGATCGTACTCGCAGGTTTCGGCGCAGGACTCACCTACGGTGCAGTCTGTCTGAAATACTGATAAAACAAAATCACAAGGAAAAACGGAGGATCAGACAATGGCACGTACAGCAATTATCACAGGAGCAGCTCAGGGTATCGGCGCTGCGATCGCAAGAAGACTCGCTAAGGACGGAATCAACATAGCTGTCAACTGTATCAATCAGGAACAGGTAGACACACAGGGAAATCAGCTTGCAGAAGAACTCCGCGGCTACGGTGTTGAAGCTGAATGCTTCATCGCGGACGTATCTGACTACGATCAGTGCGGCAAAATGGTTGACGCTGTAAAGGAACGTTTCGGCACCATCGACTGCCTTGTAAACAACGCAGGTATCACACGCGACGGACTTCTCGTAAGAATGTCGGAAGAAAACTACGACAGCGTTATCGCAGTAAACCAGAAGAGTGTTTACAACATGATGAAGCACGTAAGTGCTGTAATGATCAAGCAGAAGGGCGGCAGAGTGGTAAGCCTTTCATCAGTTGCAGGCGTACACGGCAATCCGGGCCAGTTCAACTATTCAGCTTCAAAGGCTGCTATAATCGGTATGACAAAGTCAGCTGCCAAGGAACTCGGTTCAAGAAACATCAACGTAAACGCAGTTGCTCCGGGATTTATCGAAACACCGATGACTGACAAGCTCACTGATGAACAGAAGAAGGGCATCCTCAGCGCTGTTGCAATGAGAAGATACGGTAAGGCTGAAGAAGTGGCAAACGTTGTTGCATTCCTTCTTTCAGACGACGCTTCCTACGTAACAGGACAGGTTATCGAGATCTCAGGCGGACTTTCAATGTAATCATAGACTGAATTTTCAGATTTCTCTCAGGAAACGGAACCGGTCATCCGGCTTCACATGTGTTTCCCCTAAGGAAACGCTGATTTATTCATAAATCAGCGTGGGGCTTCGGGGCGAAGCCCCGCAAATCCCACCTCCGGAAATCCGGCGAAGCCGGATTTCCGATTAAATCAGTGTTTCCCTAAATTTTAGTTTTGTAAGGAGATGTAATTTTTGAGGCGAGTAGTAATTACAGGAATGGGTACAGTGAACTCACTTGGAAAGAATAAAGATGAGTTCTGGGACAGCATCTCGCAGGGCAGACTCGGATTTTCATATGTTGACAAATTCGACGTTTCAGATTTTGACGTTAAGATCGTAAGCCAGGTAAAGGACTTTGTGCCTGATGAATGCATAGACAAGAAGGAACAGCGCCGTACAGACCGTTTCACACAGTTTGCCGTTACAGCAGCTATGGAAGCTATGCGTGACTGCGGTTCTGACCTTAAGGATCTTGATCCGTACAGAGTCGGCGTTATCATCGGCTGCGGCATCGGCGGTCTTGAACTCACCAATCAGGAGCATGCCAAGTACCTTGAAAAGGGACCGGGCAAGATATCTGTATTCTACGTTCCTATGATGATCGGCAACATGGCTGCAGGTACTATTGCCATGAAGACGGGTTTCAAGGGCGACAACTTCGCGACCGTAACAGCCTGCGCATCATCAACACACGCTATCGGCGAAGCCTTCAGAAAGATCAAGGACGGCTACATTGACGCTGCACTCTGCGGCGGTACTGAAAGCTGCATTACAAAATTTGCCCTCGGCGGATTCAACAACATGAAGGCACTTTCAAGATCAACAGATCTCGAAAGATGTTCAATTCCTTTTGACAAGGAAAGAAACGGCTTCGTACTCGGCGAAGGAAGTGCCGTACTTGTTCTCGAGGAATACGAACATGCTGTAGCCAGAGGCGCAAAGATCTACGCTGAGATCGCAGGATACGGCGCAACAGGCGACGCATACCACATGACATCACCTTCACCGGAAGGCGATGCAGCCGCACGCGCAATGGTAAACGCTTACACTGAAGCAGGTCTTAAGGCTGAGGAGGTCACATACGTAAATGCACACGGCACATCAACAGGTCTTAATGACAAGTACGAAACAACAGCGATCAAAAAGGCTTTCGGCGCACACGCTGCAAACCTTAAGATAAATTCAACAAAATCAATGCTCGGCCACCTTCTCGGTGCTGCAGGAGCAGTTGAAGCAGTTGCTACCGCACTTCAGATGCAGCACGGACTCATTCACCAGACAGTGGGCTACAAAGTCCCTGATGAGGAATGCGATCTTTTCTACTGCACTGAAGGCAACATAAAGACAGAGATAAAGGCAGCCATTTCCAACTCACTGGGATTCGGCGGTCACAACGCTACACTGTGCTTCAAGTCAGTAAAATAATTGTTGGAGGACGTTATGGCAGATAACAGAATTTGCAGTCTCACATTTGCTGAGATAAAAGAACTTGCGGAACTCGTTTCCGAAAAAAAGCTTGGTAAAATAGAAATAAAAAACGGTGAAAGCTCTATTGTCATCGAAGACAGAAAGCTTCCTCCTGTGGCTCCGGTACCTCCTGTAATGCCGGCAGCACCATCAGCTGTGATGGCTGCACCTGCAGCAGCTCCGGCTCCGGCAGTACAGAGCCAGGATGCAGGCAAGGCCGCACCGGTCGAAGAAGCTGTGACCGGCAATGTTGTAAAGGCACCTATAGTAGGTACATTCTACGCTTCACCTTCACCTGACAAGCCGGCCTTCGTCAAAGTAGGCGACCACATAAAGAAGGGTGACGTTATTTTCATAGTTGAATCAATGAAGCTCATGAACGAGATCCAGAGCGAATTTGAAGGAACTGTTGAAAAGATACTCGTTGACAACGCATCTGCTGTCGAATACGACCAGCCGATCATGATCATAAAATAAAAAGGGGATATAAATATGAGCATACTTATGGATCAGGAACAGATCAAGGGCATTATTCCTCACAGAGATCCGTTCCTCCTTATAGACGAAATAGTTGAAATGGAACCGGGCAAAAGAGTCGTTGCAAGAAAATACATCAAGGCTGATGATTTCTGGTTCCGCGGTCACTTTCCTGAAAAGCCGGTAGTACCTGGCGTTCTCATCATCGAGATGCTTGCACAGGCAGGTGCCGTTTCAATGCTCTCACTCGACGAGCACAAGGGCAAGATAGGCTTCCTCGGCGGCGTTGACAAGGCCAAGTTCAGAAGAATGGTAGTGCCGGGCGACGTTCTCACACTCGAAGTTGAGATCATCAAGATCAAGGGACCTGTAGGCGTCGGCAAGGCAGTTGCTCATGTTGACGGTGAAAAGGCCGTAACAGCCGAGATCTCCTTTGTTTTAAAATAATATAAATGGAGCATAACAGAATGTTCAGAAAAATATTAATAGCCAACCGCGGCGAGATCGCGGTCAGGATCATCAGGGCATGCCGTGAACTCGGTATCCGCACAGTTGCAGTTTATTCAACGGCTGACAAAAGCTCGCTGCATGCACAGATAGCAGACGAAGCTGTATGCATAGGTCCTGCTGATTCATCAAAGAGCTATCTCAACATAGAAGCCATTATCTCAGCATGCATGATCACAGGTGCCGATGCCGTTCATCCGGGTTTCGGCTTCCTTTCCGAAAACTCAAAGTTTGCAAGAATATGCGAAAAGTGCGGCATCACATTCATCGGTCCTTCACCTGAATCGATAGACATGCTCGGCGACAAGGCGAATGCCAAAAAGACCATGGAAGATGCCGGTGTTCCGGTAATTCCGGGATCAAAGGGTGAAATAAAAACACTGGACGAAGCCCGCGAACTTGCCGAAAAGATCGGCTACCCGGTACTTATAAAGGCGGCTGCCGGCGGCGGCGGACGCGGTATAAGAATCGTAAACAACTCCGCTGAACTCGAGTCACAGATAACTGCAGCAAAGCAGGAATCGATGAACTTCTTCAGCGACGATGCTGTATATCTTGAAAAGTTCATTGAACGCCCTCGCCACGTTGAAATACAGATCGTTGCCGACAAGGCCGGTCACGTTGTACACCTCGGTGAGCGTGACTGCTCTCTCCAGAGAAGACACCAGAAGGTCATCGAAGAAAGCCCGAGCCCTGTAATGACGGAAGAACTCCGTGCAAAGATGGGCAAAGCGGCAGTTACAGCTGCAAAGGTAAGCAATTACTACAATGTAGGTACAATTGAATTCCTTGTGGACAAGAACGGTGACTTCTACTTCATGGAAATGAACACAAGAATTCAGGTCGAGCACCCGATAACCGAATTCGTTACAGGTGTTGACCTTGTAAAGACACAGATAAAAATAGCAGCCGGTGAAGATCTTGAATTCACACAGGACGACATAAAACTCAGAGGACATGCGATCGAATGCCGTATCAACGCTGAGTGTCCTGAAAAGAATTTCAGACCTTGTCCGGGCGTTATAACAGCACTCTACACACCGGGCGGTCCTGGCGTAAGAGTGGACAGTGCTGTTTACCAGGGCTATGCGATCACTCCTTACTATGACTCCATGATCTCAAAGCTTATCGTTTACGGAAACACGCGTGAGGAAGCTATAAAGAAAATGTCATGGGCACTTTCCGAATTCATAGTAGGCGGTATAGATACAAACATCGAGTTCCAGCTCGACCTCATCAGAAATGAGACCTTCGGAAGCGGAGCCTACGATGTTGGTTTTATAGAAAAATTTCTTGAACAGAGATAAAGCAAGCGAAGACTTGTACAAAGGAGCCATAAAAGATGTTTGAAGATATCTTTCAAGTCGTAAAGACCAGATTTAACGGCGGTAACAGGGAAAAGGAACAGGATGTCGTATCAGACACGACCATACCTGAAAACATCATTTTCAAGTGCCCGAGATGCAGGACCACTCTTTTTGAGGACGACTACATCAGAAACAACAAGGTTTGTCCTTCATGCAATTACCACGGAAGGCTTTCTGCAAGAGAAAGGATAAAGATCACAGCTGACAAGAATTCATTCGTTGAATTCGACAAGGACATGATAAGCAAAAACCCTATAGAATTTCCGGGGTACGAAAAAAAGCAGGAGGCTCTTCGTTCACAGACAGGGTTAAGCGACGCGGTCATCACAGGTGAATGCCGTATCAGAAAGATACGCGTTGTAATAGCGGTAATGGACGCATCCTACATGATGGCTTCAATGGGAAGCGTTGTCGGTGAAAAGATCACACGCGCCATTGAGTACGCAACGGAAAACAAGCTTCCTTTCATCGCTTTCACAGCATCAGGAGGCGCGAGAATGCAGGAAGGCATGGTATCACTCATGCAGATGGCAAAGACATCAGGCGCTGTTGCAAGACACGGCGATGCAGGCCAGCTCTACATCACTGTCCTCACTGATCCTACCACAGGCGGTGTTACAGCTTCATTTGCATCCCTCGGAGATATCATCATTGCAGAACCGAAGGTACTTGTAGGATTTGCCGGCAGACGTGTTATCGAAGGCACCATCAAGCAGAGACTTCCTGATGATTTCCAGCTTGCTGAATTCCAGCTTGAAAAAGGATTTGTTGACATGATTGCTGAGAGAAAGAAAATGAGAAGCGTGCTTTCTCACCTTATGATCCTCAACAATTACCGTCCTGAAGAGATATAAAGCAAAGCGGAGGACTTAAAGAGATCATGAACGACACCGAAAACACACTTACACCGTGGGAACGTCTCCAGCTTATAAGACTTAAGGAACGTCCTACTATAAACGACTACATCCCGCATATTTTTGACGAGTTCTACGAGCTCCACGGCGACCGCTGCTACGGTGATGATGCAGCAGTACTGTGCGGTCTTGCCATGCTTGAGGGAAAGCCTGTGACTGTTATTTCACACGTCAAGGGAAGAAACTTAAACGAAAACAAGAAGGTAAACTTCGCCATGCCTCATCCGGAAGGCTACAGAAAGGCTCTGAGACTTGCAAAACAGGCTGAGAAATTCGGCAGACCTGTTATATGCTTCATTGACACACCGGGTGCATTCTGCGGCATAGAAGCCGAGGAGCGCGGCCAGGGTGAAGCAATTGCAAAAAGCATATGTGAATTCATGGAACTGAAGACTCCTGTAATTTCAGTAGTCCTCGGCGAAGGCGGAAGCGGCGGTGCCCTTGCCTTCGGCGTCTGCGATGAGCTTGCCATGCTTTCAAATGCAATTTATTCAGTTATCTCACCGCGAGGCTTTGCAAGCATTCTCTGGAAGGATGCCACAAGGGAAAAAGACGCATGCAACATGATGAAGATCACAGCTGAAGACATGCTCAGACTTGGTGTTGCAGAGCACATAATTGACGAGCCGCTTGGCGGCGCACACGTTGATTTGTGCAAAACTGCCGAAAACATCAAAGAATATTTGTTAAATGTTATAGCGGAAAAATCCCAAAAAAGTATTGACGTTTTACTGAATGAACGATATACTAAGTTTAGAAAAATCGGCGAGTTTGAAATCAGACAAAAAGAAGAACTCCTCGGAAATGAATAAATCTTATTATGGTGATTAACGCCATTATAATAAAACACTAAAAAACACCTCCGGAGGACACAATCATGGTTTTTGACAAACTTAAGGAAATTATTGCATACCAGTTAGATGCTGACGCAGAATCAATCTCAATGG
>JAGDDO010000445.1 GCA_017848205.1 Oscillospiraceae bacterium
ACCATGTACGCTGAGTCCCGGGGCTGGAAACAGGAAGTTCTCAATTCAAATGAAACCGAGCTCGGCGGATTCAAGGAAATAAGCTTTTCCATTGAAGGTGAGGGAGCGTATTCACGTTTCAAGTATGAAAGCGGTGTACACCGTGTTCAGCGTGTTCCGGAAACTGAATCACAGGGAAGGATACACACTTCGACTGTTACGGTTGCAGTTCTTGGGGAGGAGGACGAAGTTGAACTTGAAATAAACCCGACAGAGCTTAAAATAGATGTTTTCCGTGCCAGCGGTGCCGGCGGTCAGCATATCAACAAAACTGAATCGGCAGTCCGTATAACACATCTTCCGACGGGGACAGTGGTTGAGTGTCAGGACGAACGAAGCCAGTTCAAAAACAGGGAACGTGCCATGAAGATCCTGCGTTCGAGACTTTATGAAGCTCTTCAGCAGGAACAGGCTGACAAGATAGCATCAGAAAGAAGAATGCAGGTAGGTACCGGCGACAGATCAGAGAGGATCAGGACGTACAATTTTCCTCAGGGGCGTATAACTGATCATCGTATCGGACTTACCTTATATAAAATAGAAGATGTGCTTAACGGTCATCTTGATGAAGTTATCGATGCTCTTGCTACTGCAGATCAGGCAGCAAAGCTTGCATCACAGAACGAACAGTGATTTAAGGGATTATACTTTTTATCAAGAAGGAGTTTAGGATCCGGATTATCCTGCGGGAACGGATAGTGTAAGTATGAAAGATATTATTTGTCTAACTGACAGCGACAGTGACCTTGAAAAAGCTGCCTCACTTCTTAAAAGCGGAAACGTAGTTGCTCTTCCGACTGAAACTGTATACGGACTTGCTGCTGATGCGACTAACCGTGATGCAGTGGCAGCAGTTTTTGCGGCTAAGGGACGACCAGCTGACAATCCTCTTATCATTCACGTTACAACTCTTGAAATGATGGAGCAGTATTCTGAGGACATTCCGAGATCAGCATACAGACTCGCAGAAAAATTCTGGCCGGGTCCTCTGACCATGATCCTTCCTAAAAAAAGCATTGTTCCTGAGATCGTTACAGGCGGACTTGACACGGTTGCAGTCAGAATGCCTTCACATCCGGTTATGAGAAAGGTAATTGACCTTGTAGGCAGACCGCTTGCTGCTCCTTCGGCAAATCTTTCCGGTTCACCGAGCCCTACAACACTTAAGCACGTAAAGGATGACATGAACGGCAGAATAGCTGCTGTTGTAAACGGCGGAGAATGTACAGTAGGAGTCGAGTCAACAGTTATCTCATTTGACGGATACGATTCAGTACGTATTCTCAGACCGGGATTTATCACAGCTGATGACCTCAGAAAAGTAGTTGATGAGGTAATAATAGATGAAAACATTCTTTCAGACGTAGTTCCTGAGGTAAAGGAAGTACGTTCACCGGGAATGAAATACAAGCACTATTCACCGGCAGCAAGAGTCGTTCTTGTCTGCGCTGATGCCGAAGGTTTCAGAAAATATGTTGCTTCGAGGAAAGAAGCAGGAATGTGCTGTCTTATTTATGATCAGGACGCTCAGAATTTTCCGTTTAACTATATGACTTACGGATCAGATTCTGAAGAACAGGCTAAACAGATCTTTTCAAAACTCCGCGAGGCTGATGAGAAGGGTGTGAAGATCCTTTATGTCAGAGCCCCTAGGAAGGACGGAGTAGGTCTTGCTGTATACAACAGACTTATCAGAGCTGCGGGATATGAGGTGGTGGAATCGTGAATCATTTGGAAGGCGTAATGGTCGTTGGACTGACCGGACAGACCGGTTCCGGAAAGACTACTGCCTGCAGAAAGTTTATGGAAAACGGATTTGCAGTCATCAACGCTGATGAGATCGCAAGAAACATAATGAAGCCGGATTCTGTCTGTCTGCGTGAAGTTACCGATTTCTTCGGAACGGAAATACTCAATGAGGACAAGTCACTTAACAGACAGGGGCTTGCGGACATTGTCTTTAATAATCCTAAAAAGCTGGAACAGCTCAACAGTATTATGTATCCTCACATCACTTCTGAGATACTTTCGCTTATCAGAGTGAATTCCGCGGAAGGCAAAAAGCTTATACTGCTTGATGCTCCGACGCTTTTCGAGAGCAGAGCTGATGATTTCTGCGAGATAATCATTTCGGTAATTGCTGATGAGGCTACTCGTCTTCAGAGGATAATCGAAAGGGATCACATTACTGCGGAACAGGCTCAGGCGAGGATGAGTGCTCAGCATAACGAAAAGTTCTTTGTGGACAATTCTGATTTTATTATAAGAAACAATGATGGTATGTCCGGACTCGATGAAATAGTAAACGAAATGTCAGATAAAATAAAATGTTATTATTCAAACAAATTTAAAGATCTGGAGTGAGTTTTATGAGCAAGGAAAAATCCCCTGAAAAAGAGCTGAAAGAAAAACTTTTCTATAAAAAGAAAAATATTTATCAGCTTATTGACGATGAAGAAGTGAAGAAGATAACTGCTTTTTCGGAGAATTACAAGAAGTTTCTTGACGATGCCAAGACTGAGCGTGAGGCTGTTAAATTTGCTCTTTCGGCAGCAATGGAAAGAGGTTTTACCGAATATCAGCCGGGTTCTGAACTTAAACCGGGCGACAGAGTCTTTGTGAACAACAGAGGCAAGGCTGTTATTCTTGCTGTAATAGGTCATGATCCGGTAAAGAACGGCGTAAGAATAAATGCGGCTCATATTGATTCTCCTCGTCTTGACTTAAAGCAGTGCCCTGTCTATGAAGATTCTGAAATAGCACTTTTAAAGACACATTATTACGGCGGTATCAAAAAATATCAGTGGACAGCTATTCCTCTTGCACTTCACGGTGTTGCAGTGCTCAGCGACGGTACACAGGCTGACATCAACATAGGTGAGAATGAATCAGATCCTGTTTTTGTGATAAGTGACCTTCTTCCTCATCTTGCATCAGAGCAGATGAAGAAAAGCGGTTCATCAGTAATAGAAGG
This sequence comes from Oscillospiraceae bacterium, assembly GCA_017848205.1. The sequence goes on from JAGDDO010000445.1 coordinate 3,014, forward strand.
CGAAAATCTCAATATTTTAATAGGTTCACGTCCGTTTAAGTCAGACAAGGAAAGTGAACTTGTAAAGCTTAATATTCTGAACATTCTTTTCGAGAAGTACGGTATAAAAGAGGAAGATTTCCTTTCAGCTGAACTTGAAGCTGTACCTGCCTTCAAGGCGAAGGATATCGGCTTTGACAGAAGTATGATAGGCGCCTACGGACATGACGACAGAGTATGCGCGTATCCTGCACTTATGGCAGCTCTCAATACTGAAAAGACACCTTCGAAGACTATCATTACCGTTCTTACTGATAAGGAAGAGATCGGCAGTGACGGAAATACAGGTCTTAATTCTTCATACCTCAGATATTTTATTGAAGATCTCGCAGCAGATTTCGGCGAAAGAGCCACAACAGTTCTTTCAAAGTCAGAGTGCCTTTCTGCAGACGTAAACTCTGCTTTTGATCCTACTTATCCGAGCGTAATGGAAAAGAACAATGCTTCCTACATCAATTACGGTGTAGTTGTTACCAAATATACCGGTTCACGCGGCAAGTACGGTACATCTGATGCTTCTGCTGAGTTTACAGGACGCATCCGTGCTCTTATGAACAAGAACGGTGTTATCTGGCAGACAGGTGAGCTTGGTAAGGTTGACGCAGGCGGCGGCGGTACTGTTGCAATGTACATAGCAGCAATGAATGTCGATGTTATAGATGTAGGCGTACCGGTACTTTCAATGCATGCTCCGTATGAAG
>JAGDDO010000446.1 GCA_017848205.1 Oscillospiraceae bacterium
AGAAAAAAATGAAGAGAACAAAGTAATAAAACTATCTATAACATCAGATAGCAACAATATCGAAATTACCATTCAGAACAGGATCTCTGAAAGTGTGTTGATTAATGGTAAACTGCCTGAAACAACAAAAAAAGACAGTCAGAATCACGGATTAGGTATGATAAGCATAACTGAAACTTTAGCTAAAAACAACGGAATTATCGACATATATGAACTTGATGGTTGGTTTGTTACTGATGTAATTATGCGGTGTTAGTGTTTGCATTTAGGAAACACTGATTTCCAGGTATGGAGATCGCCGGGCTTCGCCCCGTTGCCCCACGCTGATTTATGAATCAGCGTATCCATAAAGAAAATTACCGGACAGTTATCTTTACTGTCCGGTAACGGGGAGAAGTCGCCCGGCTACGTTGAAAAATTCCATCGAAGCCGGAGACTATCTCCTGATCCAGTTCGTTCACAATGATGAAAAAACAGACGAAGGAAAATATCCGGGTCTGGGTACCTGGCCGGGACTTGACTGGAACACTCTTTTATAAACAAATACAGCACTTACTATACGGTAAATGCTGTATGTAAATATTTAGAAATATTTTGTTTTCTGAATTTCAGAAACAGTTCAGCTGCCGAGTCTGGCTTTGAACTCCTTAACTGTCATGCCAGCACGCGATGCTGCTGTTTCCAGTGTGATAAGTCCGTCATTCACCAGGCCGGACAGAGTTTCAATTATGCCCTCGTTTCTTCCTTTTTCCATTCCTTCTTCTAAACCTTTTTCGCGTTCCTCTTTACGCATATCCTCTATCGCCTTGCACATGTCTACTTCATCCTTTCCTTCGCTGATTTTTATTTTCGTTCCGCTTACCGTGTTTATCATCACCGCGGTTCTTCGTGAAATATGTTTGTAAACTTCATCTTCATTTACTATCTGACTCAGTTTTTCCTTATCCGATGAATACTTCAGATACTTGAATACCTGTTTCAGTTCCGTACTGAATTTATCAAGATCTTCATCTGACATTCCCGACGGAGATACAAGATTCATTCTGTAATCGGGTACGTATTTCAGTATATCCGGATCTTTGGTGCTGAACATATCATACACTGACTCTGGTCCGTCCCATTCATCCGGGCTGAAATAGACTACGATCGTTACCACAGGTATGATCCTGTCATCCTTACGGAAACCGCTCAGATATTCGTCACTGCTTTCAGCCTTGTCTTTATCACTTTCATGATTCGATGCAATTACATCTACCTGATACGTGTACTGAAGTGCATCGTAAAGCATATTTCTTACAGGCATTGCATAGTGTATACCAGACTGTAATTCCAGTCCGTAGACCACATATGCCGTATTTTCATCTGCCATTCCGGACAGATATTTCAGAACATCACGGTGCTTCTGAACCGCCTTCACTGTTTTTGATGATTTTCCCTTGCCGAACGGAATCGCTGTCTCAGTTGTATCAAGCGGATGGAGATTTTCCGGTTTCACTACTTTCTCTCCGTTGTACACATAGAAGTTTACCAGATCTGCAAACGTGTTTCTGTCTTCCATATACGATTTTGTTACAGTGTCTTTTTTCGCCATATTCCTTGTAATACCTCTGATTCTATTATTATTTTAGCATAATCATTTCTCCAAATCAAGTTTGTGCATCGATACATTTATGGATATGATTTACTGCTATTATATCATAGATATTCATTATTGTCAATAGATTACATGTAATATAATTGTATCGCCATCTATATCCTGCTTCCTCAAAAGCCAAATACAGGCATCACATAAAATACACTTTCCAAAAAAGAAAAACAGCACCTTCATTACGCTGATTTTTTATTTTCATTCCTTACTTCGTTCATCATAACTGCACCATCATATTATACGAAATATATTAAAAACTCTTGTAAATTTAAAAGAAATAGTGTATAATGAATATATGTATTAAACACCCGTGTATAAGGAAGCGCTGATTTAATAAATCAGCGCAGGGGTGCAGGGCGAAGCCCCGCAATCTCCACCTCCTGCAGTGCCGGCGCAGCCGGTACCGCAGTCAAACCATTGTGTTGCGCGGGATAGTATAAACGATTATGCTGTAGGGACTTCAGAATTATTCTGATGTTCACTGTAATTTACGATTTGGGGGTTTTATTTATGAGACTTGTAACAAGATCAGACTTTGACGGACTTGCATGCGGTGCGCTTCTTCTTGAAGTGGGTATCGTGGATTCATGGAAATTCGTTCATCCTAAGGATCTTCAGGACGGACTGTTTGAGGTAACTGAGGATGACGTACTTGCAAATGTTCCTTTCGTTGAAGGATGCGGACTCTGGTTCGACCATCATTCAAGCGAACACGAAAGGAACCAGCTTGAAGGAAAGTACAAGGGCGAAAGCCGTATCACTCCTTCCTGCGCAAGAATCATCTATGACTACTACGGCGGCAAGGAACGTTTCTCACACTTTGACGACATGATGGAGGCCGTTGACAAGGTTGACTCCGGTCATCTCACAATAGACGAAGTTCTCAATCCTTCCGGCTGGATACTCGTGGGATACCTTATGGATCCGCGTACAGGACTGGGACGTTTCAGAAACTTCACCATCAGTAACTATCAGCTCATGGAAAAGCTTCTCCATGCATGCAGAACCATGAACACTGACGAGATACTTGCTCTTCCTGACATTCAGGAACGTATTGCTGTCTACAACGAACAGACAGAGCTTTTCAAGAAGATGGTACACGAACACACCGAGATCAGAAAAGACGTTATCATTACCGATCTCCGCGGTGTTGAGACTATCTACACCGGAAACCGTTTCATGATCTACAGTCTCTATCCTGAACAGAACATTTCAGTATGGATAGTAAACGGACGAGGCGGCCTCGGATGCTCCTGCGCAGTAGGTCACAGCATACTCAACAGAACTTCAAATGTAAACGTAGGAAGCCTTATGCTCAAGTACGGCGGCGGCGGTCACCGCGTTGTCGGCACATGCCAGTTCCAGGACGATGAAATGGCTGAAAAGGTTCCTGCTCTTCTTGATGACATTGTAAACTACAAGGGCGAATAAAACATAATAAATTAACAGAAATGCCGTTCCGGATTTTATCCGAAACGGCATTTCTTATTTTTATCAGCTTTGATTTTCGGGGCTTCGCCCCGAAAATCTCTGCTCCATGAATCCGGTTTACCGAATTCATAGTTTAATCGACACGGGGTACCGGGGCGAAGCCCCGCCCCCCCTCTCCGCAGTACCGGCGCAGCCGGTACTGCGGCTAAACCAATAAATCTTAAGGAGTAACCACAATGGCTAAATTCAATGAAAATTTTCTTAATTTAAAGGAAAGCTATCTTTTCAGCGAGGTAGCAAAGAAAGTAAAACTCTTTCAGGAAAAGTATCCTGAAAGAAGCGTTATAAGACTCGGCATCGGTGACGTAACACTCCCGCTCGGAAAAAGCGTAGTAAAAGCCATGCACGAAGCAGCCGACGAAATGGGCAGCGCTGATACCTTCCGCGGATACGGTCCGGAACAGGGATATGATTTTCTCAGGGAAGCCATTGCCGGATACTACAGATCATTCGGAGTGGAACTCGACCCTGATACCATCTTCGTTTCCGACGGTGCAAAATCAGATACAGGTAATATAACCGATCTTTTCTCAAAAGACAACACCGTACTCATCCCTGATCCGGTTTATCCTGTTTACGTTGATACAAACACAATGAACGGCCGAAACATCATTTACACAGCCGGAAACAAGGAAAACGGCTTCCTTCCGATGCCGGACAAAAACGTACACGCCGACATCATCTACATCTGCTCACCAAACAACCCGACAGGAGCATGCTACAGCAAGGCGCAGCTTAAGGAGTGGATCGATTACGCACTTGCAAACGACGCAGTTATCCTCTTCGACTCAGCCTACGAAAGCTTCATCGCCGACCCGGAACTCCCGAGAAGCATCTATCAGATAGAAGGCGCAGAAAAATGCGCAGTTGAATTCTGTTCACTTTCCAAAACAGCCGGATTTACCGGAACAAGATGCGGTTACACCATCGTTCCGAAAGGCATAGTTTCAAAAGCCGCCGACGGCAGAGAAATGAGCCTTAACAAGATGTGGAACAGACGTCAGTGCACAAAATTCAACGGCGTACCGTACGTAGTCCAGCGCGCAGCTGCAGCAGTTTTCAGCGAAGAAGGACGTAAAGAAGCAAAGGAAATGACCGCACACTACATGATAAACGCAAAGATCATCTCCGACACAATGACAAAACTCGGCATCAACTTCACCGGCGGAATCAACTCCCCGTACATCTGGTTCGAATGCCCGTTCGGAATGAACAGCTGGGAATTCTTCGACTTCATGCTCGAAAAAACCGGCGTAGTAGGCACCCCGGGAGCCGGCTTCGGCAAAAACGGCGACCGCTGGTTCAGACTTACTGCTTTTAATAACGAAGAGAATACCAGAGAAGCTATGAAGAGGTTTGAGACTTTGTTTGAGGGTAAATAAATTACAGCCACTGTATGTGAAATTACTCACATGACAGTGGCTGTTTTTATTCTTAAACCCCAGCTGCCATAGGCAGCTAACCTTTATGATTTAAGCAACAGCTTCTATCAGTACCTTGTCTTCATACTGAACGGTTTTAATACCTGGTTCCTTGCTCTTATTATATCTATATGATGAAAATGTATATTCATCCTTAAACTTAGCTGCACTCATCTGACGCTGGAAGTCCATACCTGCCACATAATACTCATCAGATAAATAACCTTCCAAAGCTCTCAGTGTGGTTGTCTTGCCGTACTGTCTTCCGCGGTTGATAATAAAATAATCTCCTTTGCGGACCATTTCTTTTATTTCTGCAAGCCGGTCAGTTATATCCACCATGTAATGTAATTCCGGAAAACAGGAACCGGTTATATTAAAGCATCTGCCCATTCTTTC
>JAGDDO010000447.1 GCA_017848205.1 Oscillospiraceae bacterium
ATTTTCATGATGTTATGAACTATCTTGAAAAGCGGTGCTTTCCGAGAACAAGAATAGGCGTTGAGGAGCTTCTTAAGGATTACGGACTGAAATTCTACGATCCGCTTCAGATCTGCCGGAAGTCTCACGGCCGGAGCATGACAAACTATATGTGGTTAAAATTCACCGACGAGCCGGATCTGACATTTGAACAGATAAGACTCAGATAACGTCTGACAGGTGGTGAAAAACATTATGATGCCATTAGCCAGTGCAGATATGTTTGGTTCAGAAGGCTCAGGTAATCAGAAAAAATTCTGGACAAAGGATAACAGACTGGTAAAACTCAATTCCAGATACCGTGAAGCCGACAAGGAAGTATCTGCATATGAACTCGGTACAATGTTCGGACTCGATATGGTCAGATATGAAAAGAAGGAATACATGTTCCGTTCACAGAAATGTATCGGATGTGAATGCGAAAACTATCTGCAGCCTTTTGAATTTTCAATTCCTTTTTCGGAACTTTTTTCAGGCAGTGAAGCTGTGATAAATTTCAATACCAGGGCCTCAGAATTTTTTGATATAACAGTCAGACTGATTTGTGATCTCACGCATTTTCCTGCCGACAGTGTACGAAGATACATTATGCAGATACTTGTTTTCGACTATATTATCTGTAATGAAGACAGGCATTTATCAAATTTTGAGATCATAAAAAATGAGAAAACAGGTGCTTACAGATTTGCTCCGGTCTACGACAACGGACTGTCATTTCTGAAAAGCAATGCCGTTTTAACGCAGGCTGAGCTTCAGAAACGACTGAAAAAATATAAATCCATGCCGTTTTCAAGGAATTCGAAAACAAATCTTATCGATCTTAAAGAAGCACGAAAAATAGCATATGAATACAAAACAAACGCTGACATTAAAGGCGGAATACTGAACAATTTCAATATTGCAGAATTTCATCGAAGATTAGCAAACAAAAGGCTTGATGAGCTACTGAATAAATAATGTGCACCGAAGGTGCTCTATCGATAATACCGGCGTGTCGCAGACACGCCGGTACCTTTTAGTGTTTAATAAAATCATTCCTGTTCGACTGTCAGGGTGCTTCCGCTGTATGCCCTGTACATGGAACTGCTGTTTTCCGGTACTCTTATGTTACCGGAAACCTTACATGATGACCCTCTCCATGTTCTTGCGATATATTCTGTATCACCTGAGAAATAAACAGTATTGCCTTCTATCACATTATCGGTTCCCCAGCCATCGAGCTGGGAGTGCACCTGAAATCCGTCAGTTATTTTGTCATTGTCCTGCGAATAACAGATATTATTTCTGACTGTTGTCCGGTTTCCCTTGATATCGACAAAGCTGTCTGCTGCACTCATTCCTCCGCCGTACATTACGCAGTTTTCAATTATATTTCCGGTGGTGTACTCTTTTATGTCAACACATTCATCGGTCACGCCCGGTCCGAGTGTACAGCCTTTTATTATATTGTTATCGCATTCATAAACATATCCGTCTGTTGACTTTGCACTTCCGATGTATACTGCTTCACCGTAGGATCCGGCAAGTCCGGTATCATGCACTTCTGCACCGGTTATCTCACAGTATGAACTTCCGTCACGAAGATGGATGCCTTCCTGACCTGTATTGTAAACCTCAGCGTTTCTGATCACAGAATAGTTTGAATTATCAAGAATAATTCCTTTCTGCGCCCCGCAGCAGATGATGTTTTCAATATTCCAGTGATCTCCGGTAATGTACAGAACTATTCCCTTCGCAGGATCTGTTCCTTTCAGAACAGCAGGATCGTCCTCATCTGCACTTTTCAGAGTTACAGGAGCAGTTTCTGTTCCTTCCGCTCCGGAAAAGAAAAGTGCTGCTTTCGGTCCGTATTCGCTGCTTTCATAAACACCCGGAGCAAGCAGTATAGTATCTCCTGCTGTGGCATTTTTAAGTGCCGCTTTAAGTTCACCGGTACCGGAAACAGTTATCTCCTTTCCTGCAGTTTTTTCAGTGAGCAGGCTTTTGAGAAGGCAGATATCACGTATATTGCATGATCCGTCACCGTCGAAGTCATATGAGTTTCCCTGCAGTTCTCCGGCATCTTTTTTTCCTAGAAAAACATCCATAACACTGATAAGATCAGCCGCTCTGTATTCATGTTCCGCAGCTTTTCCTGATGTTTCATCCGTAATCTGAAATACAGCCGAAGAAAACAGAACGGCAGCACCGGCAAGAACAGCCAAAGTCTTTTTATACATGATGATCACCTTCCTATTCACTTTTTTCTATAATTATACGCTCCTGTTACAGTATTGTAAAGACGAAATTTCAATAATGTTAAGACTGCATCTGAAGCGGCTTCAGGTAAACGCCGGTACCTTTTTTATGAACATTCCCCCTTGTTCCTCACGTTTATCTGTGCTACAATATAAGCACAAAGGGAAAAGGGGGATTTCTCATATGAAAAAGGGGTCAATTATATCTGAAACAGTAAGAAAAATAACAGCTTTTACTGCTGCGACAGCTGCGGCATTTACTATGACGGCAGTTCCGTCCGGAAATGTGATCGCGGAAGATGTGTTTTTCGATGATTTTGACGGAAACGCTCTGAACACTGACAACTGGCTCATTGCCGAAAAGAACTGGGGCGGAACTATCGAAAAGGACGGAAAAACTGTCGATTA
>JAGDDO010000448.1 GCA_017848205.1 Oscillospiraceae bacterium
ATGCCTAACAAAGAGTGGGAAGGCTGCAACTTAAACGACCCGTCAGCCCGCGTTCTTTCAAACTACGGCGAAAGCGGACAATGATCTTTCCCGCTGCACAGCGAAGTTCAGCGTGGGGCTCCGGGGCGAAGCCCCGCAAATCCCACCTCCGGAAATCCGGCTTCGCCGGATTTTCGGTTTGATCAGTGTTTCCTTAGAAAAAAACAACCGCAGTAACGGCTGAGCCGGTACTGCGGTTAAATTATTATGGAATTCTGATTTACTATGCTCTGTTCTTGCGCTTTGCCTTTTTCGCTTCGTACATTATTTTGTCGGCTTTCTGTATAAGTTCAAACAGATCATCCTTGTTTTCAGGAACTTCGGTTATGCATCCGACGCTTGCTGAAAGCGGATATGGTTTTTCACATTCACGGTTCAGTTCATTTACCTTTGCGTCGAAGTCCTGCTTGAATTTCTCTACGAAATCTGAACCACGGCCGATTACGATGAACTCATCGCCGCCGAATCTGCCGCAGACGTTTATGGAATCACAGGCTGAACTGATCGCATCTGCAATGCTTTTGATAGCGAAGTCGCCTTCGTTGTGTCCGTAATTGTCGTTGATGGCTTTAAGTCCGTCCATATCGATGAAGCAGATGGAAAGAGGACTCTGCTCCGCCAGACATTCCTTGAAAATATAGCCGGCATATTTAAAGAATCCGTTTCGGTTGTATATCTTGCAGAGCGGATCAAGAACATTGAGTTTTGAAATGTTGTCGATCGCGTTGCCGATGCACATGGTCATTGTATGACAGAGAAGGCTGTAAATAGGGTAGTCGTTGTTCGTTATAATGTAATAACCGAGACATCGCTGAGTGTAGTGAAGAGGTATGAAGTAGCTGATGTTTCCTCCGGTGGTGAGCGGTATCGGATGAAGCCTGCTGCTCGGGAAAGATGCAACTGAAGTTCTTTTTCCCTTGTCAAGGATAAAAGGAGCTGTCATTTCAGGCGGATAAGTAACTGTTTCTTCCTCACACGCTGTGCTGTATGCGTTTTCCCAGTCTTTTACGAGACAGAGACTGAACTCGTCACAGTTGATGACCCGAAGCTGCTTTTCCAGTACGGCTATACAGTCTTCCAGATTTTCTGCACTTGCAAGTCCTGCTATCATTCTGTTGAGCATATGTATGTTGGTATATATGCTTTCAATACGCATATATGTGTTTTTCTTGAATTCGCGTATATCGTACGTTTCTTCCTCTTTGCATCCGCAGCTTTCGCTGAAAACCGGTTCCGCTTCAATATGTCTGTTTTTCGGTGCGGAGTTTCCTTCAAGAAGGTCCATCAGCGTACGCATAGCCATTTCTCCGGAACGGAAAAGAGGACGTTTTACAGTTGTGAGTTTAGGAAATGAATTCTGTGCGTTGAATGTATGGTCAAAACCGGTGACAATAACGTCTTCCGGTATTCTGTAACCCTTATGCTGCAGACCGTTCATAAGTGTGAGCGCCATGCTGTCGTTGGCACATACAAATGCGTCAGGAAGTTCAAGCCCCGAGTCAAAAAAGGCTTCAGCAGCCTTTATACCGTCATAGCTTCGGAACAGTCCGTTGTATTTTCTGTTTTTCTCATCAAATTCGATTCCGTGCTCAGCAAGTGCGTCACGGAATGCGCGGTATCGTTCTATGGATTCCGGGTTTGAAGCAGGACCGGAAACATAGTTGAATGTCCTTACTCCGTGCTTTTCTATCAGATGACATACAAGCTTTTTCATTACAGAGTAATTGTTTATGCCTATGTTATAGAACTCCGGGTGATCCTTGCATTCGAAAATAACGGACGGTATTCCTGTTTCTTTGATTTTATTGATTATAGTGTTACGCATTTCCAGATTGGAAAATGTATTGGTAAACAGAATAGCACCGTCAAATTTCGAAAGATCAGGAAGATAGTATATACTGTATTCTCCCGTGTCAAACTGCTTGTTGTCGATTATACCTCCGAATGCAGAAAAATAGGATACATTTATCGAATTTTTCTGAGCGTAAGTATTTATTCCCTGTATTATCTGATAAGGATATTCTTCATCCATACCTGAAACTACAGCTGCGATATTCCGTATGGCCATACCTGTTCCCCCTGCTGATCCTGATCATAATAGTAACTGCTATTTATAAATTATTAGGCAAACAATGATTTAATCGGAAATCCGGCTTCGCCGGATTTCCGGAAGGGGAATTTGCGGGGCTTCGCCCCGGTCCCCTACGCTGATTTATGAATAAATCAGCGTTTCCTTAGTTTTTTCAGCCATATCAGATCTTCAGAACATTGCTGTTTTCGAAGATTTATGAAATATGGTGAAAAATAATTAAAATTCTGATTATATTATATCATATAAATAGAATGTTATCAAGTATTAAATTAATATGTTTTAATATGCGGCAGCAGTGGACAAACGCCTGATTTTATGATATACTATTCTGCGGGGTTATCAAATAAATTTATAACGGTCGGGAGAATCAGAAACAATGATCTATAACAATATACTGGAAGCTATCGGTCACACACCGATGATAAAACTCAACCGAATGAACAAACCCGGCAGTGCCGATGTTCTTGTTAAGTTCGAAGGACTTAATGTCGGCGGGTCAATCAAGACAAGAACGGCTTTCAGAATGATAAAAAAGGCGGAACAGGCCGGAAGAATTAAGGAAGATACCATTATTGTCGAACCAACAAGCGGAAACCAGGGCATTGGTCTTGCACTTGTTGGGGCGGTTAAGGGCTATAAAACAATTATTATTATGCCGGATTCAGTAAGTGAGGAACGCCGCAAGCTCGTTGAACACTACGGTGCGCAGGTAATTCTCATTCATGACGACGGCGACATCGGTGCTTGCATTCAGGAATGCCTTAACACTGCACTCAGAATGGCCGCCGCAGATCCGAGAGTATTTGTTCCTCAGCAGTTTGAGAATCCTGACAATACCAAGGCTCACAAGTATCATACAGCTCTTGAGATAATGGAAGAGGCTGCAGTAACAATTGACGGCTTCTGTTCAGGTATCGGTACAGGCGGTACTATTACTGGAATAGGGGAGGTTCTTAAGGCTCAGAATCCTGATATTACTATCTGGGCGGTTGAACCTGAAAATGCGGCTATTCTTGCCGGCGGTACCATTGGCACTCATCTTCAGATGGGTATAGGCGACGGTATCATACCGAAGATACTCAACCAGAATATTTACGACGACATCTGCATTATCAGTGACGAGGATGCCATTAAAACAGCCAAGGACCTTGCCCGACTGGAAGGTATCATGTGCGGTATTTCCAGTGGTACCAATGTAGCGGCAGCACTTCGCATGGCTGAAAAGCTCGGCGAAGGAAAAACAGTTGTTACAATTCTTCCTGATACAGCAGAAAGATATTTCTCAACTCCGCTGTTTGAATAATCAGTTAATAATCAGTTTCATACAAAAACAGGATACCCGTGGATTTTCTGATCCGCGGGTATTCTGTTTTACTGTTGCACATCATGTCAGTTTAGTGTAGAATATAGATATATGGATGTTACGGTATCGGCTTTATCAGTTTACGGCCGGATCACGATTAAGAAAGAGGGGATAAGATGAGGTATAAGGATATTTCAGTGAAGAAAATACCTACGGACATTTTTACCGGTGTTATCATTGCACTGGTTTCCATTCCTATTTCTATGGGATATGCACAGGTTTCAGGGCTTCCGGCAGTGTACGGACTTTACGGATCAATTTTTCCGATCCTGATCTTCGGACTGCTTTCTACGTCAAAACAGTTCATATTCGGCGTCGATGCGGCTCCGGCAGCTCTTGTCGGTGCTTTTCTTACAGCACTTGAAGTGCAGAGCGGATCGGAGCGGGCGGTACAGATAGTTCCTGTAGTCAGCTTTTTTGTCGGCATCTGGCTTGTACTTCTCTCAAATCTTAAGGCCGGCAGGCTTGTAAGCTATATTTCAACGCCGGTCATGGGCGGTTTCATAAGCGGTATTTCGACTACCATTATCTTTATGCAGATAC
>JAGDDO010000449.1 GCA_017848205.1 Oscillospiraceae bacterium
AAAAAAAATTAAACCGGGCATTCCTGATGCCCGGTTTTTTAGATAGCACGCCGCAGGCGTACATTTGTGTTCGCAGTATTGCTTATATTATTTCGGGAATTTTTCTTCTTCCGTATAATAATCTTGATAAAACTACTGTTTTATTGATTTCATTAATAGCGTAAAATAGCAGAAAGTTTCCTATAACAGAATAATGGTAGCCGCGTTTAGCGATGTCTTTGTCATGATAGGCAGGATACATATAAGGATTTTCAGAAATATGTGAAATAATTTCTTCAGTGCAGTCGAGTAAATGGGTAGCAGCATTTTTACTATTCAAACTGTTAATGAAATAATCTGTAATATTATCAAGATCTTTTTCAAATGACGATGAGGTAATGACATTATACATTGTGCTTTTTCCTTATTCTGCCTAGTGTTTCTTTTGCATCTGAATAATTGCCGCTTTCAATATCAGCTTCTGCTTCATTAAGCTTAACGATAAGGTCGTCTTTTGAGCGGATAATAACAGGATCCGGTGCTGGAAGTTTCATCTCAAAAGGAATACCATTCTGTAAAACTATCTGTTTCAGGAACATGCCTACGGCATTTGACATTGTAATTCCAAGCTGAGATAAAATTGATTCTGCTTTTTCTTTTGTTTCCGGATCGACGCGTGTATAGATTGTAGCAGTTCTTGTTGCTTCTCTTGGCATAATGTTCACCTCTGAAAATTGATTTTAGTACATGTGCTGTTATCGTAAAAATTTTTTATGCGTTCACTATAATTATAGCATTGAAGATAGCTTAAAGCAAGCTTTAAGCTATAAATTTTAAAAGAATTATAATATCATAATATTATACAGTCATAACAAAGAACTCTCCCGAAAGCAGGAGAGTTCTTTGTTTTATGTTATTGATGAAAGATTGACATCGTCGATGCTGATCTGCTCGTTGAGAGCTACGCTGGAAATTCTGTTTGTCGGGCTGAAAATAATGACCTGATTTTTTTCGGAGTATTTTTTCAGGAATTTCAGAAGTTCAGCGACTTTTGATTCGCTTACTCTCAGGTAGTAGTCATTGAGAATAACAGGATAGTCCATATTTCCGGATGTGATCTCTGCTACAGCAAGGCGGAGTGAGAAGTAGATTATGTTGCATGCTGTTGAACTGAGTTTTTCAAATCCGATAATGTTTTTATCCTTGTCGCGTACTACGAGCTTTCCGCCCTTGATGGATACTGATGCATATTTTCCCTTTGTGATCTCTGAAAGGATCTCGGAGGTACGCTTTGCAACCTCCGGAGCAAATCTGTCGTGGATCTCTTCCAGAGTATCGTTGTAGGAACTGATAGCAAGCTTAACGGAATTAAGGTATCCTTCTATCTGTGCGCTGTCACGCTGGAGACGGTGGATCCTGTGTTCTGTGTTCGCAACACAGGTGCTGTCGTTGTACCTGATCTTGAGATTTGTGATCTCATTTATGTACTCTTCACGGATCTTTTCGTTTTCCTTTTCAAGGGTATCAGCCATTGCCTGAAGAGACTTGTATTCATCCGGAGTAAGCTTTTTCATCGGCTTGCCGCCGGTCATTTTTGAGATCTTTTCCCTGATTTGTTCAGCGCGTATCTTGTTGCTTGCAGCAACCATTCCGGACTTTTCCTTGTTTCCGAGAAGGCTGAGTTTATCGCTTAATTTGTCGTACTCATCGAGAAGAACTATACTGTCATTGATGAATTTCTCGGCTTCTGAGAAGTCAGAAAACTCTTTGACAGGAGAGAGGACAGAAATAATTGATTTCTGAAGTTCATCGATATTCTGTTCATGAAGTTCGATGTTCCTTTCAATATCGTTGATCTCGGAACGTATCTGATAAAAGATAGGATCAGGTGAAGAGATGTTCTTTTCGCTGCCTTCCTTGTTTGCGATAAACTGTTTTAAGTTTTCTTCGGAAGTTTTGATTTCGTTTTCAAGAGATTCAAGCTGCTTTTTCAGTGAATTGTCCTTGCGCTTTATCTCGTCATATTTGTTCTTTGCAACTGCGACACTAGATACGTATGAATCGCGTTCAGCAGAGCATTCGTTTTTGATGGTTCTGAGCTTGCGTTCTCTTTCACGGAGTGCGTTTTCATCGTAACGGTCGAATTTGGCAACCTTCTTTTCCTTGCCGAGCTTTGCAATGATAGCATAGAGGTCGGTAAAGATAGCAAGTCCAATGATGACAACTGCGACGATATTTGTTAAGAAAATGATAAGCAGAGCGATAAGCACAGCAAGCAGGATTATTGCACCCACAAGGTTTTTACTCTTGTTGTTTACCTGCGTGCCGACAGTGTGTCTGGACTGATGAAGTTCGGACTCAACTGCTGCGATCCTGTTTTTCGACATCTCTTCCTGCTTCATGAGTTCGCGTTCAGCATGTTCGACTTTCTCTTTAGCCTGTGCAAGCTTGTCTTTGAGCTGTTCGCGTTCATTCTTCTTTTCAGTTACCTGAATGTGAAGAGTTCTTATCGTTTCCTCGGTGTTTTCAATACTGCTCTGAAGACTTATAACATTCTGAAGTGAAGAATTATCACCCTTCGGAGTATATCTTCCGAGATCAACGCTGAGGGTTGTCTTTTTCTGGATCTCTGAATCGAGAAGCTTTTTCTGCTTTACGATACGCTTGTAATTTTCACATGCCTTGTCAAAAGATTCTCTGTTTTCGAGTATTCTTGTCTTTTTCAGTGAATTTACAAGCTTATTGTACTTGTCAGAAGTCGTTTTGAACGAGCCTTCGCTGTTTTCGGAACTTTCCTTTATAAACTCAAGTTCCTTGATCATTTCCTGAAGATCAAGAGTGTCCTTTATTTTCTGCAGTTTCCTCTTCTGCTGGTTGAATTTTGCGTAAAGTTCATTGCAGTGGTTCTGATGATCAAGTTTGTCCTTTTCAATGCTTACTGCCTGTCCGAGAGTGTCTTCAAGTTCAGTTATCTCGGCACGTTTTTCCTTCATGGCGTAGCTTATGCTTTCTGTGTTTTCAGTGTCACAGTAGCTGTTGAGCCTCTTTGCCACGTCTGAGACTGAAATTGTTTCAGAGGAAGTGGAAATGATATTGGAAAGCAGTTTCTGCATTTCATGGCCGTAATCCTTAGCTGTAGCAGGCAGGTTGTCGCTCTGGTTCACATAGGCGTTACGTGTGAAAATCTCTTTGGTTACTCTGAAAAGATGCTCGCCCGGTTTATCGCTGTAGGCAAGTTTTTCAGAAGTGCCTTTTGTTTTGTTTGTAAGAGTGGTGGAATCTTTTCTGTATGTAACTGCATTGAATACTCTTTCGAGAAGATATTCGTCGTCCTTGTATTCGAACACCATCGAACCGCTTATATCAGTTCCGTCAAGCGGAAGATATTTTTCGCGGATATCCTCACGGTAATTATTTAGCGTACCGTAGAACATTACAATGATGAAGTCCATAACTACAGTTTTGATTTCATCATTAAGTCCGTAAAGATAATTCATATTATCTTCGACTTTGAAATCAAGATCTCGTATAGTTCCGAATTTAGTGATATGTATCTCTTTAATTTTCATAGAAACTTACCTCACCGTCAAATGCTTTAAGTCCTATGTACAGAGCATTTTCGTACTGTTCCTTTTCGTCATCGGAGTCACATGAATTGATTTTTTCGAGCATTTTCTTCACAAAAATACCCTTAAGTGAAAAATCCTGAGCAAGGATGCTTATGTCTATATCAGGTCTTGTTCTGTTTGCGACTTTAACGTAAAACAGTTTTTCTTCAAGTTCAGCGCTTATCTGGTTCACAGCAGGGATAAATCCGTCCGGTGTTTTGCCGGTAAGCGAGATCCTGTACAGATTTTCAGTGTAGCCTTCGCCGTATTTCTCTTTAAGAGTGTCGTAAATTCTGCCGATTATCCTGGAATTTGTAGTAAGACTGGTTATATCTACTGAAACGTTTTCAAAGGTCCGGCTGGATGTTTCAACGAAAGCAAGTTCGGTACGGTGCTTGTAAACATAACCGGTATAAACACCCTTTTTACCGCATTCGTCAAATCCGCTTCCGTCCGGAGTTCCCGAGTAGGCGTAAGATGTCATGCCGGCTTTAAGCACCGGTGTGGCACCGTGAAAATGTCCGAGGGCACAGTAGTCAAAGCCGGAATTTTCAATGTCTTTAACTGAAATAGGATTGTATCTGCTGGTTTTTTCATCTTTTACGAGTTCACCGTGGTAAACGAGAATGTTTATCATATTATCATCCGGAGCTTTGATGGCTTTACCGCATCCGTCCTGATAGCTTCCAAGGAATGATGAACCGCAGATCCTGAGATTTTTGTCCGGAAATTCAAGTGAAGTGTACTTTTTGAATATGATGTTTACGTTAGGAGACCAGTCATCGTCGCTGTAAGGCGAATCAACGGCGAAATAATCGTGGTTTCCGGCAGAAATAACAACAATTGTTTCCGGGATGGCTGCAAAAGCATTTTTTACTTCGGTCAGTGTAGCAGAGTCGATGTGATTGCTGTCAAAAAGGTCGCCTGCAATGATAAGAAGTTCGATACCCTGACCCGAGCAGATCCTGGTGATCTTCTTCAGTGTGTTAAGTATTTCGGCCTGTCTTGAAGCAGCGTTGTTTTTCAGAAACGAAAGCTCTGCACCTATATGAAGGTCTGCACAGTGCAGTATTTTTATTCGGTCATTCATTAAAAATAAACTCCTTCATAAAGTATATTTTTTTACTATATATAATTATAGCATGATTTAGTAAATTAGTAAAGGATTTATGAACAGATGTTAATATAAAATTAACGTCACATATCAGTGAAAATGACGAATATTTAATTAAACGATGTACTTAATTTTTTGAGAACTTTTAAGTACATATCTGAAAAAGCACGAAAGCACGCAAATCCAGTGCTTCTTAATAATTTTATTAAGTTTTCATGAACTTAATTTAAGTGAAACTATTTTTGTATTCTTTCTTGCATTTATTTGCTATTGTACTCAGGTCAAAAAAATGCTATAATATAAGGTATATTAAATTCAGAACGATCATTACAGGAGAGATATTTCAGGGTATGAAAAAATGGATAATAGGAGATCCGGATACTAAAATTTCCGGAAAGATCTCCTCAGGAAGTGATCTGACACCTCTTTGTGCGGAAGTGCTTGTATCAAGAGGCATTACAGATCTTAAAGCAGCTGCTGAACTTATCAGGGCAGATTCACTCGAATCACCGTTTCAGATAAAGGATATGGAAAAAGCAGCTGAAATAATCAATGCTGCAGCCGAAGAAGGAAAAAGGATCTGTATTTACGGCGACTACGACTGCGACGGTATAACATCCACGGTCATGCTCTACTCATATCTTGAATGTATCGGTGCCGATGTTACCTATTACATACCTGAGCGTTCCGAAGGGTACGGCCTTAATGAAAATTCGGTACGTAAGCTTGCGGAACAGGGAACGGAACTTATTGTAACCGTGGATAACGGTATTTCCGCTATAGAGGAAGCTAAGCTTATCAAAGAGCTGGGAATGGATCTTGTTATCACTGACCACCATCAGCCGGGGGATGAGATACCTGACGCCCTTGCAGTTGTGGATCCTCATCAGAAGGACTGCCCTTCATCTTTCAAGTATCTCTGCGGTGCGGGTGTTGTGCTGAAACTTATTGCTGCAATGGAAGGCGGGGACTACGACAGTGTCCTTGAACAGTTCGGAGACCTTGCGGCAATAGGAACAATAGCAGATATTGTTTCACTTACCGGTGAAAACAGGTTCATTGTCGAAAACGGACTGCTCATGATAAGAAACACAGAGCGCTGCGGACTTATTGAACTTATGAGAATAGCAGGCCTTATGAATGAAAACGGAGAGTGCAGACCGGTCTCGTCGGAAACGGTTGCCTTTGCCATTGCTCCGCGGCTTAACGCTTCGGGAAGATTCGGTTCACCTGTTCAGGCTTTTGAGCTTCTTATGTGTGACGATCCAGATGAAGCTGCCGTTATGGCTGAGAAACTCAATGCTCTTAATGAGGAGCGCAAGCAGGCCGAAGACAGGATCACTTCTTCAATTTTCGAACAGATAAATGAAAATCCGGAACTGCTTTCACAGCGTGTGCTCGTTTTCTGCGGTGAAAACTGGCATCACGGAGTTATTGGCATAGTTGCTTCAAAACTGCTTGAAAAGTACGGAAAACCTTGCTTCGTTATCACGACAGAAGGAGACACTGCAAGAGGTTCCGCAAGAGCCTTCGGTGATTTTTCAGTTTTTGAGTGTCTTACATCCTGTGAGGACGTCCTTACAAAATTCGGCGGACACAAGGGAGCCGGAGGTTTTTCCCTGAAGTCTTCCGACACTGAAGTTTTCAGAGCAAGACTTCAGGAATATTCGGCATCTGCCCATGAGGTAATGCCAGTCTATGTTCTTAAAGCGGAAAAGGTTCTCAAACCGGCAGATATAAACGTAAACAACGTTGCAGGACTCCGCATCCTTGAACCTTTCGGACAGGATAATGAGAAGCCGTATTTTGCAGTTGCGGGAGCGGTTATCGATGATGTCATCCCGCTTTCAGGCGGCGCTCATACAAAGCTTAAGCTGAATTACGGCGGATCTTTCTTCTACGCGCTTATGTTCAGGACGAACACGGAAGAAATGAAGTCCCTCAAAGGACAGAAGTACGATTTCATCGTTTCTCTGGGAATCAACAGCTTCCGCGGAAACGAAACGGTGGATCTTCAGGTGGCTGACATGAGAAAGAGCGGCATAAACCAGAACCAGTTCTTTGCTGCGGAAGACGCCTACGAGAAGTTTAAGAGAAGCGAACCGCTTCCGGAAGCCTACTACAGGCGAATGACTCCGGAACGAAACGAACTCATCAAAGTGTACACAGCACTTTCTGACAAAGATATTATGACAGAACAGCTCTACATGAAGAGTGACCCTGCTAATATAAATATTTGCAAACTCAGGATATGTCTTGATGTTTTCAGCGAACTCGGTCTTATAAAAATGGACTACGCTGCAGACCGGTCACACAGACTCGTGGTCGATAAAAAGTCAAATCTTGAAGACTCAGAAATTTTAAGGGGGCTTAGAAGCAAATGGAAAACCAAAGCTGCACAATAAACATGGTCATACAGAAGATCCTCGACGAGGAAAAGCAGTATGACATGAGTAAAATAATTTCTGCCTACGAGTTTGCTGAAAAAGCACACGAAGGCCAGAAAAGAACATCAGGTGAACCGTATATCGTTCATCCGGTTTCCGTTGCCTACATTCTTCTTGAACTCGGTATGGATACCGACACTATCTGTGCTGCAATGCTCCACGATGTTGTTGAGGATACCGACGCCACCCTTGAAGATATACAGAAAAAATTCGGACAGGACGTTGCGTGCCTGGTCGACGGTGTAACAAAGCTCTCGAAAGCACCTATTTTCAATCAGGACGAGCAGCTCGCGGAAAACGTAAGAAAGATCCTTCTTGCCATGTCGCGCGACATCAGAGTTATGCTCATCAAGCTCTGCGACCGTCTCCACAACATGCGTACCCTCGAATGCCGACCGGGTGCCAAGCAGAGAAAAGCGGCTCTTGAAACAATGAACATCTACGCTCCTATCGCACACAGACTCGGTATCAAGTCCATCAAGGACGAACTCGAGGATCTCGCGTTCCACTATCTTGATCCGTATGCATATTCCGAGATCGAGCATATTCTCGAAATAAAGAAGGACGAACGCGATCTCTTCATCGCAAAGATAAAGGAAAAAATATCGGAACGTTTCAAGAGTGAGAATTTCAAAAGACCTCCGCAGATCGACGGAAGAGTCAAGAGTATTTACGGCATTTACAAGAAAATTTATATAAACAGAAAGAGCATCGAGGAGGTTTACGACAAGTATGCTGTCCGAATCATCGTGGACACGCAGCTTGAATGCTACAACGTCCTCGGTATCATCCACGAGATGTTCCGTCCTATTCCTAACCGTTTCAAGGACTACATCTCCACACCGAAGGCGAACATGTACCAGTCGCTCCACACTTCCGTTATCAGCAAGGAAGGTATCACTTTCGAAGTACAGATAAGGACCTGGGAAATGCATCAGGTTGCCGAGTACGGTATCGCTGCTCACTGGAAGTACAAGGAAGGCATTCAGAGCCGTGACAAGATGGAAAGCCGTCTTGCCTGGATAAGACAGGTGCTCGAAGCACAGCAGGTGACTGACGACGTTGAGGAGATCGTCCGCATCATCAAGACGGACCTTACTTCAGACGACATAACCGTTTTCACGCCGAAGGCAGATTCCTTCACGCTTCCGGTGGATTCAACAGTTATCGATTTTGCCTACCGCGTGCACACTCAGATAGGCCACAGAATGATAGGCGCCAAGGTTGACGGAAAGATAGTTCCGCTCGACTACAAGCTCTCTACCGGCGATATTATAGAAATACAGACCTCGAAGGATGAGAGCCGCGGTCCGAACCGTTCGTGGCTGGAAATTGCCAAGACAAATGAGGCGAAGGCGAAGATACGTGCCTGGTTCAAGAAGGAATGCCGTGAGGAGAACATCGTTCAGGGCAAGGCCGAGCTTGAAAAGGAATTCCGCCACTACAGAATGACCGTTCCGGAAGAGGACATCGGAATGCTCCTTGCAGACGACCTTAAGCGTCACAACTGCGAGACACTCGATGACTTCTACGCAGCTATCGGCTACGGCGGTGTTGTTCTCCCGAAGATGATGCAGAGACTTAAGGAGAACTACGACAAGATCTATAAAAAGCCTGAGGAAACAAACGAGATCGTTCCGACAAAGACCATAAGCAAGAACGACAGCGGTGTTATCCTTGAAGATGACCTGAAGGATCTTCCGGTAAGATTTTCAAGATGCTGCAATCCGCTTCCGGGCGACGACATAATCGGATATATCACACGAGGACGCGGAGTATCTGTCCACCGTACAAACTGCCCGCACTACAGGGCATCTGTAATGGAAGCTGAGAACAGGGACCGCTGGAAAAAGGTTACCTGGGCAAAGACACCGAAGTCTGCATTCTATTCCGAGATCGATGTTCTTGCCATCGACTCCACCGGACTTCTCGTTCATGTTGCTTCAGCCGTTGCCGAGTCCAAGGTACCGATCTACAATTCAACTTCACGAAGAATAAAGAACGGCAATGCGGAAATCAGGCTCACTATTTCCGTTACAGGCAAGGAGCAGCTCAATGCTCTTATAAACAGGATACAGAAGATCCACGACGTTATTTCAGTTACAAAAATCGAAGGCGGTAAAGTAGATGATTAATATAAGCTCCCACACATTCGGGTTTTTCTTTCAGGCAAACAGCTACATCGGGGTGAATGAAAACGGTGAGGCTTTTGCAGTTGATATCGGGGGAGACAGCGAACGTTTTCTTAAATTTCTTGATGAAAACGGTCTTACGCTTAAAATGATACTTCTTACACACGGCCATTTCGATCATATCAGGGGAGTTGCAGATGTATCCGAAAAGACCGGCGCAAAGGTGTACATTCACAGTGACGATGCGATCATGCTCACTGATCCTGAAGCGTGTCTTTCACGTTTCGTCGGCGGAATGGAATTCAAGCCTGTAAACGACTTTGTCACAGTGTCAGACGGTGATGTTCTCGATTTCTGCGGAACTGAAATAAAGGTTATCCACACACCTGGCCATACACCGGGCGGTGTGTGCTATATACTCGATGATGTGATCTTCTCGGGTGATACACTGTTCTGCGGATCAGTCGGAAGGACAGATTTTCCGGGAAGCAGTCATGCACAGATGCTTGACTCCCTTGATAAGCTTGCAGAGCTCGGTAAAGACAAAGATTATCACGTTTACCCGGGGCACAATGAAGACACCACGCTTTCACGTGAAATCAAATACAATCCATATTTTCGGTGATTAGTTAATGACGATCATATTAAACAATAATACATACAAGTACGAAACAGAAGCAACCGTCAAGCTTTTCATACCGGCTGTCAGGTTTGAGTTTCTCTCAGATGAGAGAAATTCAGACGGTGACATCATCATGACGAGGATCAAGCACTGCCGTAAAAACGTGTACTACTACGCGTACATAAGAGAAAACGGCAGAGTCATGAGAAGTTCATGCAGCACACCGGCAGAAAGCTTTGACGAAAAGGACGGAGAATTTATCATCTGCAGGCTTCTGTTTCTTTTACTGTGCAGATTCTATAACACGAAGCCGCAGTGGGGACTGCTCACCGGTATTCGTCCGGTACGAAAGATAAATGTCATGCTTGAAAACGGCATGAATGAGGAACAGGTGCGTAAGGAGTTTACCGGAAAGTATTTCGTTTCGGAGAAGAAGACTGACATTGCCTGGCGTACAGCCATGGTACAGCATCCGCTTCTGCCGGAATTTGATAAAAAGACAGTCAGTATCTACATTTCGATACCGTTCTGTCCGACGCGCTGCAGCTACTGTTCATTCGTCTCCCACTCGATGGACAGTGCATACAAGCTTATACCGGACTATCTTGAATATCTCTGCAGAGAGCTTGAAATTCTCGGCGGAATAGTCGATGAGTACGGACTTAAGATAGATACCGTTTACTACGGCGGCGGCACTCCGACATCCATATCGGCTGAAGAACTGGGGAAGATAATGCGGAAAACAGCAGAGTGCTTCGATCTTTCGAAAGTGCGTGAATATAACGTTGAAGCAGGACGTGCTGATACTATCACCGAAGAAAAGCTTGCCGTTATAAAGGAAATGGGTGCAACGAGGATCTCGGTCAACCCGCAGACGCTCAACAACGACGTGCTCCACGTGATAGGACGAAAGGGTACAGCAGAAGAAGTACTCGAAGCCTTTGCACTTGCACGGAAACTCGGCTTTGACAACATCAACATGGATCTTATAGCCGGACTTCCGACCGATACTTTCGAAAGCTTTAAGGACACCCTTGACCGCATAATCGCACTCGATCCGGACGGAATAACAGTCCATGCCCTTACACTTAAAAGATCAGCCGGACTCTATCAGACCGGTCATGAAAACATATCCAATCCGGCGACACGCATGGCAGACTATGCGGTAAGTGAACTCATCTCGCACGGTTACGATCCGTACTACATGTACCGTCAGAAAAATACCATTGACGGTCTTGAAAACATCGGCTACGCAAAGCCGGGCAAGGGATCGCTCTACAACATTTTCATAATGGATGAGACGCAGACCATACTCGGTGCCGGATGTGCGGCATCCACGAAGCTCGTTGATGTGAACAACTCGATAAGCAGGGTAATGAACTACAAGTTCCCTTACGAGTACATAAGAAGATTTGACGAGCTTATGAAGAAGAAAGACGAAATACGTAATTTTTTTGAATGAAACAGTTACGGAATGTACGCTGATAATTTGGAGGAACAATGATCACTAAAAACCAGATCGCCCAAATGGAAATCACAGGCATCACAAATGAGGGAAGCGGTGTCGGCAGACTTGATGGTATGGCTGTTTTTGTACCGCAGACTGCCACAGGTGATGTCATAAAGGTTCAGATAGTAAAGGTACTCAAAAGCTACGCTTACGGCATTGTAAAGGAAATAATAACTCCTTCTCCGGCAAGAAAGGAACCGGACTGCCCGGTATTCAGACAGTGCGGCGGATGTGCTTTCAGGCACATAAACTACGAAGAGGAGCTTATGGTAAAGAGCGGCTTTGTAAGTGACAGCTTTAAGCGTCTCGGCGGTTTTGACATCGAATGCGAGCCGATACTTGGGTGCAGTGAGATAAACGGCTACCGCAACAAGGCACAGTATCCGGTTGCCATGCAGAATGGAAAAGCAGTATGCGGATTCTATGCAAACCGCAGTCACCGCGTCATCCCGTACACAGCCTGCAGACTTCAGCCGGTCATCTTCAGAAAGATAACTGACCATATAATGAAGTTTATAAACGACAACAAAATACCTGCCTACGACGAAACAACAGGAAGGGGACTTATCCGTCACATCTACATCCGAAAAGGTTTCCACAGCGGCGAGATGATGGTCTGTCTTGTATCAAAGACAAAATCAGCTGTCGGTCTCATGAAACAGATGATAGAAGAGACCGGTTTCCTCGCTAAGTTTCCAGACGTTAAAAGCGTTGTGGTAAATGTAAATCCGGACAATACAAACGTTATTCTCGGTGAGAATAATATAACCGTTTACGGAAGTGACTGCATTGAAGACGTTATGTGCGGAAACAGGATCACACTTTCACCGATGTCATTCTATCAGGTCAATACCGAACAGGCGGAAAAACTCTACGGAATAGCTGCGGAATTTGCTGATCTGAAAGGAAACGAAGAACTCTTCGACCTCTACTGCGGAGCGGGTACTATCGGCCTTTCCATGGCAGACCGCGTAAGTCATCTGACCGGTGTCGAGGTAGTTGAGCAGGCCGTGGAAAATGCGAAGGCAAACGCGAAAGCAAACGGTGTGACCAATGCCGATTTCATCTGCGGCGACGCAGGCGAAATAGCTGACCGCCTTCAGAAGGAAGGCAGAAAGCCTGACGTGATCATAGTAGACCCACCGCGCAAAGGCTGCGACCAGCTTACCCTCGACGCGATCGTTAAAATGGCTCCGGAAAAGATAGTAATGATCTCATGCAACCCGGCCAC
>JAGDDO010000450.1 GCA_017848205.1 Oscillospiraceae bacterium
CAGAAGGTCGTTGCAAACGTTCTTGATGACGACTGCGTTAATATAGCTGACCTTGCTACATTAAGAAAGAACCTTTCAGACCACAAGGGCCTTTTAGGACCTGAACCGGCTAAGGACATTCTCGGAATTGACGAAGCCGAAGATGCTGAATGATATATCCATAAGCTTACCACTTTTAGAGTATAAATGACATCGCGGAAAGGCGTACTGTTTACTGGCGTAAAACAGTACGCCTGTCTGTGTTTATGGGAAAGTATGACGTCCGCTATTGAATGTGCCGCCTGTATAGGGTATAATATAAAATATACAGTAAGTGTCTAAAAGTCAATATCTGCCGGTGATGTTTAAGAAAAAAGTTTATATAAGGAAACACTGATTAAATCGGAAATCCGGCTTCGCCGGATTCCCGGAGGTGGGATTTTGCGGGGCTTCGCCCCGAACCCCCACGCTGATTTATGAATAAATCAGCGTTTCCATAAATTCATCGGCTTTGTGATACAGGAGGATAATTTCAATGCATAAAAATATTTTTAAAGCTGTCACTCTGGCATTCTGTGCTTCGCTTGCACTATGCAGCTGCGGCGGCGGGGATAATGATGAAAGCGACAGAGAAGAAGTGAATCTGTCTGAAGCCGTGTCGGGTACATCAGAAGCTGTTTCGGGAACAGTTTCTGAAACGGTTCTGCCGGTAAGTGAAACATCCGGAGGGGCTGATACTTCGGCAGTCAGTGAGGTGGTTTCAGAAAATGTATCAGGTACTGCAATAGTTTCCGAATCAGTAAAAACTGCAGGAACATCAAAGGCGGCTCAGACAGCGCGTGTTCCGGAAACAGAAAAACCGTCAGATCCGGCACCTGTGCCGCGTGAGGGAAACAAGCCTGATACATATATCGATCCGAGTGAATACGGTTATTCTGATGAACAGCTCTGCATGTTTGCTCTTAACCGCTACGGCTCGGTCACAAATCACAGACCGGACAATATTGTCATAGAAGGTGAGGAAAACGGCGTAGTTACCATACATCTCTATGACGAGCATGCTGATAACATAACTACATGCAGCTGGTACTACACTGACAGAATGACCGGAAAAACGACCGACATTCTCGGAAACGAATTTTACATTACAGAACCCGGAGCAGACCTCTGGAATCCTCAGGTCCCTCAGCGTGCGCAGATAAAGGAAAATGACTGGTGTGCTGTACGGTATATCGGACTGATATTTGAAGATACTATAGTTGATTACATTTCACACAACGTGGCGTACCAGGAATTCGGACTGCAGCATGAAGACTATGAATGGCTTATGCATATGCCGAAACTCAATCACGTAAAGACAGACGGTGCACGTGAACTGTACCTTATTATCCCGCGTGATGATGAAGCACAGGTGACAGTGACCCTCCGTGACGGTTCTGAGAAAATTTATCATAGTTTTAAAGGTGCACCTTTCCTTCTTGCCTGCAACACTGTAAAAGGCGAGTCGAATGTTAATGTAAGCATTACGGACAATTCCGGCGAACACCCGGCGTTCTCACCGCTTATACATGAAAACAGCAGCGGAAAAGTACTTTCAGATTTCGAAGGAGCCACTGCACTGAGTGAATATCCGGTCATCGGCTACACTATGGCGGATGATGAGTAATACATGATCATCTTAATTTTATGTTAGTGATTTCCACAAAATATGTGGATTTTTCATGAATTTTCTTACAAATGTGTATGGTTTCTAGAAACTTAGACTTGCATAAACCTTATTAATGTGTTACAATTAATATATCAGTTACTAATCTGTATTTGGGGAATATGACGGATGGTTGCATTGATTATAAAAAAACAGGGAGGG
>JAGDDO010000451.1 GCA_017848205.1 Oscillospiraceae bacterium
AAAGATTTCTTGGCTTTGTGTCATTGTTTGTGATCTTTGCGTTCCAAACTTCGTATGTCTTGCCGAGCGGAACGTAGTATGTTACTTCTGAAGTGATCTTTGAGTATTCTGATGTGATAACTGTGTAAGCAGTACCGTGAACTGTCTTTGTCTTGTATTCATCAAGTGACTTGCCTACAGGCTGCCATGAAGCTGACCAGTAGTCCTTTGAGTCGTTGTCTCTTAAGTAGATATATCTGCCCGGAAGAGCCATCATTGAGTTGAATCTGAAACGTGAGATTCTTCCGTTTGCGCCTGACTTAACAAAGCTGTATCCTGCTGCGTTGTTTGAGATGATAGCGCCGTATTCAGGTGAACCGAGATAGTTTACCCACGGAGCCGGAGTGTCTGGTCTTGTTATAACATATTCCTTGTTTTCAAGGTCAAAGTAGCCGTAGTTCATTGGATAATTCTCCTTTAAAATAATTAAAATAAAGCAAATTAAACTATATTAAATATAATAACATTTTGCGGGGATTATTTCAAGGGTAAATGCAAAATATCTTCCAGTACTATTATAATATGCTGAAATTATAGCTGATGCCCTTTACTTCGTCGCCGCTTATTCTGAATGCAAGCTCGCTTTTTCCGGAAACGTAGACTATTTCAGAACCGCGTTCAGTATATCCTGTTCCGTATGCCTTTATAACGTCATCTTTTGATGAACCGAGCTTTATGCCCTTTGAAGTGGAAACTTCAGAATCGGTAAGGTCGATGGCTGTTGCGATGCACTGGCCGTTTTCAGTGTATCCGTTGATCGTGAAATGATCGAAAGTGCATATGCTGTCTTCTCCGTTGCCGAGACAGCTTGGTGCAGTGTCCTCTGATGAAGGAGCAACTGCTGCCTTGAATGCTGAAAGATCCTTGCCAACAGTTACGGAGCTTCCGCCGAATGTGAATGTAAGGTCGTCATCACCAAAGCTTCCGCTCTGTGGTTCGCCGTCTGAAGGTTTATTGTCTCCGCCCTGGTTCTCACTGCCGCCGTTGTCTTCAGGAGCTTTTTCTTCCTGCTTTTCTGTTTCTGCAGCTTTGGTTTCCTCTGCGGCAGTAGTTTCTTCGGCAGCCGTAGTTTCAGAAACGGCAGTGGTTTCTACGGTGGTTGTTTCACTTACTGTTTCTGAAGTTTCTGCAGCGGTAGTTTCTGCAGCAGTTTCTTCGGTGGTTTCAGCCTCTGTTACCGCTTCGGTGAGATCAGGCTTCAGTACGTCTGTGTTTTCGTCAGCAGGACCGCATCCGGCAAGTACAGTGGAAGCCAGTGCTGCGCAGACCGCGAGAATATAGCTTTTTTTCATAATAAATATTTACACCTCTTAAATGATCAGGAAAATGCTGATCGGGACGTTTGTTTATACATACATAATTTATTATACATGATTTGCACGGATTTTTCAATACGGCATTTTCCTGCTTGTATTAGTTCATGAAAAATGATATAATCAAAGAAATAATTCGGATAAAACATATTGAAACGGAGGGTATCTATGAAAAACGGTATAAAAATGAGTATTGCGGCACTGATCTCTTCTGTCGCTGTACTTTCTGCTGCCGTTCCGGCATCCGCTGCCGAAAGTTCCGGAAAAAGCAGTGCAGATGCAGTCAAGGATGTCGTCCTTCTCTGGCAGAGTCCGGCTGAAGGAAGTGATGTCAACGGTGACGGTGAGATAAATGTGCTTGACCTGATGCGTTACAAGTACAATATTATCAACCCTGTGACCGAACCTGAAACTGCTGCAGGAAAATTTGTTTACGGGCTGTACAGGAACATGCTTGGAAAGGATCCTGATCCTGCGGTAGCGGAGGATTATGCAAAACAGCTTGAAAGCGGCGATATTTCAGCGTCAGGGCTTTTCCTTCAGCTTGCAAAGCGCCCTGACTTTGATCAGGATTCGCTTTCCGATGAAGAGTATGTAACGCTTATGTACAGAGCGCTTCTCGGACGTGAACCGGATGAGCAGGGTTATAAAAACTGGTGCGGACGTATAAAACTTTTCAGCCGTACCTACGTGCTTCACGGTTTTGCTGCTTCAGATGAGTTTAAAAAGCTCTGTTCAGAATCAGGTATGGCACCGGGGGAAGTAGCTCTTGCAGAACCGCGTGATGTAAACGACAGTATAACAAGGGCGCTCGCTCCGATACTTGTAAGTCTGACCGGTAAACCGGCCGACGGAATGAAGCTCAATGAACTTGTTATGGATATAAAGGACGGAAAGAAAACTTTCCAGGAAACAGCGTTTGAAGCCGCGGAATATGATGATGTCGCTTCGGCGGAAATGAGCGAAGATGAGTTTGTAAACGCACTTTTTACCGGACTTCTTGACCGTGCTCCGTCCGACGACGAAAAGAACATTTACAAAACTCTTCTTTCAGAAGGCGGAAGCAGGGCAGATGCAGTCAGAAAGCTGGCGGCATCAGAAGGTTTCTTCGGCCGTTTTGAATCGATGGGCTTCGGCGGAAATCTACGCCGCATCGGATCAAACTACAGAAAAAATGATGCGTGGTATCATCTTGAACCGTCAGGAAAGACCTATCCTGTTACGAATGACGTGCTTCTTAAACTCCTTGACAGCTGCCAGTCAGTGCTGAAGGAAAAGGGAACATCGGTGGATGACATATATAAGTTCTGCATATCAGATTCGGCTTACAAGTACATGGAAAAGACGAAGACTCTTGAGGAACTCGAGGAGAAAGGCTGGACCTACTTTGCCGATTATGCGATGCACAACTACTATTCCGTATGTTACTATATGGCAGCGCAGATGGATATCCTTCTTGAACAGGCCGGTTATCAGTGCCGTGTAGTTCATGCCACACACGGATCGGGCGATCATTACTGGAATCAGATATATATAAACGGAACATGGACAAATTACGATGTCACTAACTGGTGGAGCAACTACACCTGGGATCAGATGGTGGCAGCCGGAGATTACGTTCTTCTCGGTTATGTAAGACCGGAGTATAAATAGGATAACTCTGAAAACAACAGGCGGACAGAACTGAAAAAGTTTTGCCCGCCTGCTTCGTTTATTATTCGATAATAAAAATATATCGAAAAACGATAAAAAAGTGTTGACAAACGAAAATAGCTGTGCTATAATTAAAACATAAGGAAAGCACATGCTGCATTGACTGATCAGCAGTGCGGCAGTGATCTTTCAGTATTTCCTGTATGTAAATTATAATTTCTGAAAGGCGGTATTATTTATGTGGAATAAGGAAATGTCAGTTTTATTATCAAAGGGGCTCATTATTCTGACTCTGGTCATGGCGGTCAGTTCGGTAGGGTGGTTTTCTCAGTGTATCGGCATGATCGAGGAATATTACTACAGACCGTTCGGTCATGTGGGCTCATGCGTTCTGGGATTTACCGTTATAGCATTCTGCTGTGCTCTTCTGGTATTTCTCTTTATGCTGCTCAATAACATTTCAAAGAAGAAAATATTTGTTCCGGAAAACGTAAAGAACCTCAGGATCATCTCATGGTGCTGCTTTGCGGTTACAGCACTCCTTGCAGTATGGGGTATTCTTACATTCCTCGAGATCATCTTCCTTGCAGCGTTCATAACTGGATTTATCGGACTTATCCTCAGAGTGGTCAAAAACGTATTTGAAGAAGCAGTCTGCATCAAGGAAGAAAACGACTTTACAGTCTGAGAAACGGAGGAATGAACTATGCCTATAATTGTAAATCTCGATGTAATGATGGCCAAAAGAAAGATCTCATCAGGTGATCTTGCGGAGAAAATAGAAATAACTCCGGCCAATCTTTCAATTCTCAAAACCGGCAAAGCCAAAGCCATAAGATTTTCAACGCTCGAAAAGATATGCGAGGAACTCGACTGCCAGCCGGGTGATATTCTGGAGTATAATAAGGAATAAAAGAAAAAGACGACAAAACGAG
>JAGDDO010000452.1 GCA_017848205.1 Oscillospiraceae bacterium
CTTCTATCTTTCCGGAACAAAGTTTGCGGAAGAGACAGGATACGAAGGCGAGGTTCCGGAAGATCTGTACATCGGTTTAAGAAAAGTACAGAAGGGATCTCATTACAGAGACGAAATGCAGAAAAACTACGACGAAGCAAAGAAGATACTCGATGCTCTCGTTGAACGTTTTTCATAAATACAGTAAACGAAAGGATCAGTTTAATGAGTAAAATATGTCAGTACTGCGGTGCTGAAATGGACAATGAGGCTCTGGAATGTCCTGAATGCCTGAAAAAAATCCCCGGCGCTGATACAATAAAGAAAAGAAGAGAAGCTGAAAAGAAAGAAAAGCAGAAGAAGATCATCAGAATAGTGACCGGTTCTGTTCTTTCAGTCGCTTTTATAACAGGTCTCGTACTGCTTGTGACTCATTTTGTGAGAAAGCCGTCCGACATCTATATGAAACCTGTAAAGAATTATATTAACGGATGCGTTGCAAATGAGTACGATGAATACATTTCAGCCTTCCCTGAATATCTTCAGCAGATCATAAGTGAACAGTACGCTTATCTTGTAATGAACGAGATGCCGTCCACACCTGAGAAAGTGCATACTGCAGACCTGCTCTACTTCGATCAGTACTACAGGGCTATAGCTCAGAAGTACGGCACTGATTTTGATATAACATACAAGATATATGACGAGAAGCATCTGAATGCGGAGGAACTTGAAAAATATACAAATGAATTCCGTTCCTTTGACCAGCAGAACTTAAGCGATGTCTCCTTCTCGGAAGGATACGAACTGTCAGTTGCCTTCACGGTAAAAGGAAATCTCGGATCGAAGACATTTACGGAAAAGGACTTCCCGGTACTTAAGATCGGTGGCACCTGGTACATCATGAACTATATCGACTTTTTCAAGGAAGAAGAAAACACAAGTCTTCAGAACATGAATTAAGGAAACACTGATTAAATCGGAAATCCGGCTTCGCCGGATTTCCGGAGGTGGGATTTGCGGGACTTCGCCCCGGACCCCACGCTGATTTATGAATAAATCAGCGTTTCCTTAAAACAGAACAAGCTGCGCACCTTTCTGATGCACAGCTTGTTTTTTCTTTATATGTTCGAAGTGATTTTTATCAGTCTGTTTCAAGTCGTATCACGTTGTCGAACAGAGCGTAGAACTTCGGCGGGATGATCTTGTTGATATGACATTTTCCGAAGAACCACTTGCTATATACACAGTCTGTAAGGAGCTGTTCGAAAAATCCGTCAGTTTCAAGATGGTCATATATGTCGAGGTCGAGACATTTTTTCAGTGACTGCGGAGGCTCGTGAGTGATTATGTAGTCGATAATGCCCTCGTTGAGAGTAATGTTTCTTAACCCTTCCTCAACTTCCTCTTTTGTCGGCTGTTCCTGTTCAAACCAGGTGCCTGTCTCTTTTCTGATGTCTATGTCGGGACTCAGTCCGCCGCCGAAGGTGAAGAATTTCTTTCCTTCAATAGTATAGACCTGGCCGCGTTTAAGATGGATGATGTTGTCTGAGATCTGACCTGCTATACCGCCGTTCCAGCTGATTTCAGGATACTGTGCAAGAAGATCGAAGTTTTCGTGACATCCGTCTATGAACGCTATCGTGTAGCGGAGCTCATCAAGTTTCCTGAGCATATTCATCTCTGCACGGCTGCCGTCCCAGATGAAGCCGAAATCGCCGCATACTATAAGAGTATCGTCCCTTTTCAGCTTTCTGGTTATTGAATCTCTGAATCGTGAGATGTCGCCGTGGGTATCGCCTGTTATATATATCATTGGATCACCTTTACAATAATTTGCAGTGAACTGAAAACGAACTCTGCAAAAATGATTTTTTGCCGTATACAGCCGTCAGAGGACGTTTGCTGTAAATGGCTGACATTCAGTATATCTACTATTCTATCATAAAATAAGGCAGACGTAAATGATTTATTTTATTTTTGTGAAAATTTTTACGGAAAACCCCTTTTATTGCGGCCTGAAATTTGATATAATATATTCGTATGAAAAAAATCAAGCTTTTGAGGAGATGCAGAATGAAAAGATTTATCAGTATGCTAACGGTATTGATGGTGCTGTTCAGTTTAACAGTGTATATTTCACCGAATGAAGTACAGGCACTGTCATTCAGACCAACTTTCCAGCTGGAAAGTGAGGCAGGTATCCTTTATCACGTGGATACCAAGACGGTCGTTTTTGAAAAGAACGCTGACAAGCAGTGCAGTCCGGCACAGACAGTTCAGATAATGACTGCGGCTGTTGCAATCGACAGGGCACAGAGCATGGAAGCAGTAATTGAAATACCGGCTAATGTGTACAATGAATTTGAAAAGTACCGTGAAAAGTATCCTTCCGAGAGCTTCCCGTACAATGAAGTAACAAGTTCCTATCTTGCAGAAGGCGAGCAACTGAAGGTACAGGATCTTATCAGTGCAATGCTTCTTGAATCTTCATGCGAAGCTGCCTACGCACTTGCGTATGTTATCGGACAGGGAAGCATTCAGAACTTTGTAAATATGATGAATGAAAAGGCCACTGAAATAGGATGTACAGGAACCAATTTTACCAATCCTCACGGCCTTTACGATGAAAAGCAGTACACTACCGCAAGGGATATGCTGAAAATTACCGAATACGCAATGAGTCTTCCGGGTTTTGCGGAATATGCACAGGCTGTTACAGTCAAGACCGGTGCTACCAACATGTCTGCTGAAGGACATGAGTTCAATAACGTAAACCTTATGATGAACTCTTCAAGCGACTACTATTATCAGGGCACAAAGGGCATTAAGACCGGTAACTCAAACCAGTCGGGCAGATGTCTCGTTACAAAGGCTACACGTGACGGCGAAAGCTATCTGGCTGTTCTGTTCAATGCTCCTTTTAAACAGGATGAATATGAAAATGATATTTTCACGCATCTCAATGATGCAGTAAAGCTCTTTGACTGGGCCTTTACAAATCTCGAGCACAAAGTCGTACTTGAGGAGACACAGGAGATCGGTTCCCCGAAGATCCGTTTTGCCAAGGGCAAGGACTACATCAACCTGAAACCTGAACACGACGTAAAGTGTATGTGGCTTTCAACAGTTGATACATCAAACATCATTACTGAGATCGATTATGTATACGATGAAGTAAGCGCACCAATAGAGGCAGGTGAAAAGCTCGGTACTCTCAAACTTCGCTATCTTGACAACGAGATCGGAACAGTTGACCTGGTGGCTTACAGCAACGCGGAATTTTCATACACAAAATATCTCTCAGAAGTTTTTACAACATATCTTAAATCATCATCATTAAAAACAGCGCTC
>JAGDDO010000453.1 GCA_017848205.1 Oscillospiraceae bacterium
CGATATAGTGGATATCAACATGGGCTGCCCTGTGCCTAATATCATCAAGAGCGGGGAAGGCTGTGCCCTGACCCGTGACCTTCCTCTGGCTTCAGAAATAATCGAAGCGTGCAAAAGAAGCGGCAAGGTCGTGACTGTCAAATTCAGACCCGGCATGAACCGGAAAAACATCGTTGTTTCTGAATTCGCGAAGATGTGTGAGGCTTCAGGGGCTGATATGATAACTGTCCACGGCCGCACGAGAGATATGATGTACGACGGAGAACCACTGTACGAATGCATAGAGGCAGCGAAAAATGCAGTGAATATACCTGTGATAGCAAACGGCGGTAGTTATTCCGAGGAAGATGCCGTGAAAATGATGGACAGAACAGGTGCTGACGGAGTGATGATAGCACGGTACGGAATGGAAAATCCCATGATTTTTTCTGAACTTACCGGAAAAGAGACCGGAGAAACAAAATATTCACTCATGATGGAACAGATAAACATAGCACAGTCATGCTTTGATGAAACGGCTGCCATGGACTATATAAGAAAACTGGCATCATACTTTATGAAAAAAATACCGGGTACCAAGGCTCTGAAGCAGGAAATGTACATGTGCGGAAATATGCAGGAATTAAGGAACGTTACAGCAAAGATATTCGGAGAAACGGAGAAACAGGATGCATGAAGATCTCATAACTGAAAACGGGGTGCTTGTAAGTTACACAGGCGTGGAACACAGTGTCACCGTGCCGGAAGGTATTACTGCAATAGGTGCCGGTGCTTTTAAAGGCATGGCATGGATAACAGACATTACACTTCCGGAAGGACTTACAGAGATACAGGAAAATGCCTTTAAAGGCTGCAGAAAGCTTGAACGTATAAATTTTCCGGACAGTCTTGAAACGATAGGAGATCTGGCTTTTCACAGATGTCATTCACTTGTCTCAGTGCTGCTTCCGGATTCGGTAAAAGCTCTGGGAAAAGGCACTTTTCTTTTCTGTGACAGCCTGCAGACCATAAGGGCTTTCGGTGTAAATCGTCTCGAAATGCAGACCTTTGCGAATAATACGGGACTCTGCGAAATATCACTGAACAGTGGTATCGACTGCTCGAATTTTATGAAGGACGTATTTACCGGCTGCCTCGGACTAAAGAAAATAAATCTTTCCGGCGGATTTTCATATCAGTCGGACAACCTTATGTCGGCGCTTATCTCAGAAACGGATGTTCATCCTGTTGTGCGTGCCATTGCCGGAAGTATCTATCAGTCACTTGAATACGAAGACGGCGTGCTGAATAAACTGAACGTTAATCTCCGGTCATTTGAACTTCCTCACGGGATAAAAACGATAGGAAAAGGCTGCTTCTTTGATAAAAAGGGAATAGTGTCTTTGACATTACCTGACAGTCTTGAACGCATAAACGCCAATGCTTTCGGCAACTGCATAAATCTTGAACAGATAACACTGAAAAATGACAGCGTCGTTATAGATGACGGTGCGTTCAGAGGCTGCAGTAATCTTAAGACTGTTGACATCGGAAAAGAAAAATACCCAATAGGCGGAATAAGCTGCGATGACGATATTCCGTATATCGTAAAACGCATCAGCAATCAGGTCATGAGCGATTTTTATATAAGCGGAAAAATACTCATGTCGTACACCGGTAATGAGGAACGTGTGACAATACCTGACGGAATTGAGATAATAGGTGAGAGCTGCTTTGAGGGGAACGAAAAGCTTGGCCGCGTCATAATGAGCGATACGGTACGTGAGGTGCATGAAAATGCATTCAGGAACTGTGTATGCATGCAGTCTGCAGTGATGTCCGAAAACCTTCGTAAAATATGCCGCAGTGCTTTTGAAAACTGCAGAAAACTGATACGTTTCAACGTTCCGGAAGGTCTGTCCGTTGTCGGAGATTCAGCGTTCAGAGGCTGCGTAAGTCTTGAAACTGCCGGTTTTGAGACCGGTACATCGCCGGCAGTGCGTGAGCCGGAGAGAGCATACGGCACCGATGACACAGCCCCATACAGTTTCTGTGATGATAAAACGATCACGGAGTTTGTATGCGACAAACCAGTGGTTATCGGTAAATATGCATTTTCGGCATGTCCGGAACTTAAGTCAGTGGTAATAAATGCACCGGGGTGCATTATTGAAAAATACGCCTTTGAAAAATGTCCGTCTCTTAAAAAGGTGAGCGTGCTTGCAGGCAGAATCGAAAAAGGCGCATTTGCGTACTGCAGAGCTCTTGAAGAAGCAGAGATAAGCGGAGTATCCATGCTTGAAAGCGAAGTGTTTGCAGGCTGCACGTCATTAAGAAAGGTAAAGGTCTCAGAAGAGGTATCCGGGATAGGAAGACGCTGCTTTGATGAGTGCGTGTGCCTTGAAAGCTTTGATCTTACGAACATCCGCGTAATAGGCGAGCGTGCATTTGAACGCTGTGACAGTCTGGCTGAGATCAGACTTACCTGTGCGGATACAGGCTATCACGCATTTGCCGACTGTTCGGCTCTGAAAACAATAATCACCGATTCCCGTACATCTTTTCAGAGCGGTGCTTTTCGCGGCTGTACATCTGCAGATACGGTGATCCTTGACGGAACAGCATATCATTTCTCGCGTTTTGCACAGAGCATGAACAGTGCCGGAAACCAGTATCCGTTAAGAGTTCAGGAGATCATAGGCAGCGTGTATTCCTGCTTTGAGGTCGATTCAAAGTACGGCATTGCAAAATACACAGGAGATGCTTTAAAGGTGCGTATCCCGGACGATATAGTTTCAGCCGGGGACGAGGCTTTCCGTGACCATCTTCGTGTAACGGATATAATCTTTCCGGCTGGCTTTAAGCACAGCGGCAAGCTCACGTTTGCAGGAACAGGCTGGCTTGAAAAAATGCGCGGGAGGGTACGTTACAACATCGTAAACGGCCTTCTCATAGATGCTGCCGGATGCGGTGAAACTGCTGAGATACCTGACGAAACCGTGAGGATCTGCAGCTGGGCCTTTGCCGGCAATACGGAACTTAAGGAGCTGATCCTTAAAAAAGACCGGATCGCGGTCGATGTGTACGCATTCAGAAACTGTATCAATCTGAAAAAGATACTGTTTTCAGACGGGAAAACATATACGCTTGAAAAAGTATCCGATATCACGGAAAAGGATTATCCTGATCTGGTAAGACGTATATTTGCCGAGTGTATAAACTGTTTCAAGCTGAATAAGAACGCTGTTCTTGAAGAGAGTACAGGCAATATACGGAATCTTGTGTTTCCGGGAGGAATACGTGAGATAGCTGATGAGGTCTACAAGGAATGTAATCTTCTTGAAACGATAGTGCTTTCAGATGAGACCGTCAAAATAGGAAAGTCGGCGTTCAAAAGCAGCAGGTGGCTGAAAACCGTGCAGAATGCGGGAAGAGTCACAGAGATCGGCGCTCAGGCATTCAGCGGCTGCAAAAACCTTGAAAGTATCGACGTTTCCGATGACCTTGTCACTATTGGAAAAAGAGCGTTTGAGCACTGCTGCAGTCTTAAGGAGATACATTTATCCTCAGAACTTACTGAGATACCGGAAAGAGCTTTTTTCAGATGTAAAAGTCTGAAGAAGATAGTGATCCCTGAGTTAGTAAAGAAAATCGGCCCTCAGGCATTTGCCTTCTGTGAGGAACTTGAGGAAGTAGTATTCGCTGAACGTGACAGTGTAGATATTGCTGAAGATGCATTTGCGTGGTGTGATAAACTATGAGATACAGAGAGTTAGGAAATACAGGACTTATGGTATCGGAAACAGGTTTTGGAACGATACCGGTACTGAGCGGAAATGTTCCCGTTCTTCCGGATTACTACAGTCCTGATCTTGATGAAGCAGTTGAGATAATGATGTGCGCATACAGAATGGGATGCAATTTCTACGATACAGCTATTCCTGAAGAATACGGCGATGCGGAGTACAAACTCGGTGTTTTTGCAGAGAAGGCAGGACGTGAGAATATCATCATTTCTGACAAGGCAAGATTCATGGACGGAAATGATATGTTCCGCGAAGTTATGAGATCAGCCGAAAATCTTGGTACCGATCCGGACATTTACTTTGTCCATCAGGTGGATGAGGACAACCAGGATGAAACATTCAGCAGATACGGAGCACTCGATGCACTGTGTGATCTTAAGAAAGCCGGCGTAATAAAATATACCGGCATTGCAACACATTACTACAGTGTTGCAGAACGTTCCGCACGTGATGACAGGGTGGACGTGATACAGACGAGTGCCAATATAATGGAACGCGGTATAATCGAACGTATTGCAGAGAACAGTGATCTTTTTAAAAACAAAGGACTCATTCTCAATAAAGTTTATGCCGCAGGTTGTCTTCTTAATGTATTTGATCCGTCCGAACTGATCGGCGGTATTCTTCACTGGCCTTTTTCCTGTGCACTTATCGGAATAGGGACTGTCGGACAGGCAGAAGCAGCAATGAAAGAGGATTTTTCCCCTCGGGAGTTTTCCTTTGAGGAGGTCATAAAAAGACTGTCAGAGCATTTTACACCTGTCGGTTGCACAAGATGTCAGCGCTGCGTGTGCCCGAAAGGATACGAAGTCCATATCATGCTCAGACAGTATAATTATTATCATCTCGGAAAGCACTACTGGGCAAGGAAAAAACTCAGACTCAACATCGAAGAAGTATATGAAAGCTGCATGAAGTGCACGGAAAGACAGTGCATGAAAGACTGTCCGCGTAAATTAAGGATACCTGAACTGATCGAAATGATACACGATTTTGTAACACGGTGATAAACCAAAATAGGCATCTTTCTGTCTGAAGAGAGCTGCTTTGTGTATATTTATTTTCCTGCATTGAATACTACGCCTCTTGAGTGGCTGAAAAGTGTGCTGGAAACAATTGAGTCGTATAAACAATCAATCAATGCCTGAAAAAAGGTACAGCCGTGCACGGCTGTACTATAGAA
>JAGDDO010000454.1 GCA_017848205.1 Oscillospiraceae bacterium
CTCATCGAGTACGAAAAGATACTGACCGTCATCTTTCATTGGTATAACAGACATCTGAACAAGATGCGGGATCTTATTTACAAGAAGTTTTATACGCTTGCTGTACTTACCTGCAAACTTACCCATGTTCGGAACGAATACGTTGTATGTATCCGTTATTTTTCTGCCGTCATCGTAGTGATGAAACCATAGAGTGTGAACAAGGTCAGTGTATGATCCGTTCTCAGACACAACATCAGTAAAAACACCCCTTCGTACAAGTGCGTGATATGTATCAGCGTTTTCATCTGCAACAATAAGCGCACTTACCGAATCCCCTCAATGTTTTAATGCCTGATCGAACGTGATCTCATTGATATTCTGCATTATAAATCATCCCTTCTCATGTTTGTTGATAATCAACTATTAAGTGAAATATGATTAGTTAATTATATTTGTATTATACAACACGTCAGTAATAAAGTCAACATATAACGTATGAAAAACAAGAGGTGTCAGAGAATAGACGAAAACAACTATATTCTGACGAGAAACAATTGGCAGAATTTTCTTCTGCACAGCAGAAAAAACACGCATCCGTTTGATTACGGCTGCGTGTTTTTTAATCAGATATTATTCGGAACGATCCCGTGTTTGATGTGATTACGGTAGAAAACATTCACTCCGAAATAGAACATGGCTGTAAACGGACGAAAGTTTTTAAAGATTTTTTAATCTCTCATATGTTATCATAGTATATGAGAAAATATGAATACCGTGAGGTGAGTATAATGTTCCTGAAAATGCTGAAAAGCGAGCTAAAACATAATAAGGGGCTTAATGCGATATTGATTGTATTTATGACTATAGCATCCGTTCTTATATTTGCTGGTTCAGTGCAGGTGTATTCCTATCTGACATGTGAAGACAGGACTGCTGAAAAATGCAATTCGTATGCTGATTTTTTTATTATCGGATCCAGGCGCAGCAGGATCGAAGAAAGACGCAGAGTTACTGAAAGTGTAATAAATGAATGTGAATACGCCGATGATTTTCAAAGACTTGAA
This sequence comes from Oscillospiraceae bacterium, assembly GCA_017848205.1. Next base: position 1,047 of record JAGDDO010000454.1, read on the forward strand.
ATGGTCGAAATCGCTTCCGGTCAGATCGATTTTGCCGGTTTTGAGGAAAAAGACAGTGACTCTTTTTTGAACAAGGGGTATTATATAACAACCATGCCTGAAAAATACGACCTTGTTTTCGACCTTAATGATAAACCGTTTACTGTTCCGAACGGATGCATTGCAGTACCGGTTTCAGTGAAGAATATAACAGGTTCAAAGATCGGTGACAAGCTTCGCATAACGACTGATACCGGTTACATCTACGAACTTGTGATATGCGGATTTTTCAAGGATCAGTTTGATTATAAAATGAGATGTATTCTGTCAGAAGATGATTATAAGGTCATTTCATCAGGATTTAATGTAGTACACGATATGTATGACGTTGGAATAAAATACCTGCCTGATGAGCCTGATTCACAGGCTGCTGTGTATAACAGCATACATGACGGCCTTGAAAAGAATTATATCGGCATTACTTATTCAGGTATCGGAGACCTGACAAATGAAAAAATCATGATGATGATAGTTTCGGTATTTGTTCTCATCATAAGTATATTCATGATACTGATAATCCTCATGACGATACGTTTCACGATTATAGCAGCTCTGAAAGAAGAAGAAAAAGAGATCGGCGTGATGAGGGCTATTGGTGTCGAATCTTTAGCGTTCCGGTGGCTCTTCTCGGCTAAATACATCGGCTTTGCACTTGCAGGCGGTCTGGCCGGTCTGACCGGCGGCTTTTTTGCATCAAAATATCTGATTGCGACCTTCAGTCCGAACATGACTGCACCGCCGAATAGCAGAGTGATCCTTATCGGAACGGTTTCCGTGGCGGCACTTTCAGTAATGATGATACTTTTCACACTCGGAGTAATGCGCCGCATAAACAGAATATCAGTAATAGATGCTATACACGGCGAAAACCGCGGCGAGCGTTTCGGGAACAGCGCGGTGCTGTACCTGTTTAAAAGGCGAAAAATGCCTGTACCGTTCTACCTTGCGTTTTCAGATATACTAAAGCGTTTCAAGAGGTATATTTTTCTGCTTGTGTCCTACGTGCTGGGAATCAGCGTTATACTTATAACGGTTAATCTTCGCAATACCGTTATAAGCGAAAAGTTTATGTGCTATTCTGACTGCTACGCTCTTGATTTTGATATCCGTTTCGACGACAGCGACGAGCTTGCAAGGATCAGAAACAGAGGAGCAGCATCAGGCAGATCGCTCTGGGAACAGATAAACGAAGACTTAAAGAAGGCTGGAATACCTGCGGAGATCGATATTGTAAAACGATGTACAGGTTATCTGACTTTAGGGGAATGGAGTATATCTTATCCTGTTTATGTGGATGGATATCACCCGGAACGCTATACGTACCGCAAAGGAGGATGCGCGCCGGAACTTGAAAATGAGATAGCAATGAGTTACTTCACAGCCAAGAAAAAAGGCCTTAAGGTCGGTGATACGGTTGAACTTTCACTGCCGGTTCTTTCCGATGATAAAATGTCGGAAGAGTATGTTTCAAAACAGTTTATTATAACCGGATTTATCGATGCTATAGAAGCAAACGGAGGATGCCAGTTTATATTTGCCGGCGGAAATAATGCATCACTCTATAAAACACGTAACACCACACTTTCAAGAAAAATATTCGCACCGGATCACGAAAAGAAAAATGTTCTCAGACAGATAGAAGGACTTTACAACAGCGTAACTGTATTTGACGGTGAAGAATATGCCAGACGCTATCTCAGTGAATATGACCGGATATTTGCACTGCTTGAATACGTTATGAGCGGAACTGTTGTGTTCATCACGCTGCTTATGACATATCTCTACATGAATATTTTTATTGCAGAGGAGACCCGTGAAATGGCGCTTTTAAAGAGCATGGGATTCACAGACGCTGACCTGTGGGCATGGCAGCTTGTACGTATACTTTCTCTTACAGCTGCAGCGGCTGTTATTGCAGTAATATTTGTAAAGACCGCAGGAACGCTGGTTATACGCAGGCTCTTTGAGATGCTTGAACTTACAGGCTTTTCATTTCTGCCGGAGTACCTGTTCAGCTTTGTACTTATACCGCTTGGCTGTATGATAACGGTTTGTATTGCATCCGTTATAAAACTCAGAGAAACAGGAAGTATAAACATAAGCAGGATCAATGAGGAGTGAGACAGTATATGAAAAAGCAGCAGAGAACATGTCTGAGCCGTACACTGATAAACGGACCGAAGATCCTTCCGGCTGTTGGACGGGGAAGTAAGTCAAAAATGTTAGCCGGAATTTTTGCCGCAGCTTCTGCGGCGGTGATAATGACGGGATGCGGAAACAGCTTTGTTCCGCCTGTATCAGAAGTGCCGATAAAACCGGTCGATGATCTGTATATTGAAAATCATTATGAGGGTGTGGCTCCGTCAGAAGAGCTTACGACAGAGACATTTTCATCGGCGGACGGTCTGTGTGTCATTGAAAAAAAGGAAAGCTATTACGATGTCACACTTGATCTTGAGAGAGGTACGCACCGCGACGCCGGAAGAGCATACGGTGAGACCCTGCTAAAAGCCTGTCCGGATTCAGGCGGATTCCTTGAACCGTATCTTTTTGAAAATATCAGAACTGCATTTCCTGATCTTGATGGTGACTATTCCGGATTACAGAAACGTATTGATGATATTGCAGGGTCACTTGATACTGACTACCGTGAAGAACTCGAAGGTTTTGCAGAAGCAGCCGGAAACGGAGTTAAAGGATTCGCCGAGGATGGCGTACTGTCTTCTGATGAAGCGAAACTCATAAGTCTTGTTCCCGACGTGCTAAGGCCGACCATGTGCAGTGCTGTCAGCCTTGACGGAAGCCGAACTGCTACGGGGGAAAGACTGAATGCCAGACTTCTTGACTGGGATCCGGGCAGTGACAGACAGATTTGTCGGGCGCACTGTTTGCTGCATATGAAAAACGGGGAAAAATCCTTTACGGCTGTTACGCAGACCGGTGTGCTTTCGCCTCATACTGCGATCAACGATGACGGACTTATGCTCAGCATATTCGACGTAGGATCATATGACGGAGTTCCGTTTGAAAGTGAGGGCAGAACAAGCTACACGTTTGACATGCGTTACTGCCTTGAAAACTATGCGTCAGCTCGTGATGCCGGGGAATATTTAGTCGGACGAAGCAGAAATTATACGTTCTGTGTGAATATGATGCTCACTGACCGTGAAGATGCACTATGCGCAGAACTGGTGTGTACCGGAAATAAAGAAGACGGCCGTTCACTTCTTCGTGACAGCAGTACAAAACTCAATCCCGGAGTTGAATGGGATGCGCCTGGTGTGCTGTGTATAGTCAACAGCTTTGCCGCCGACGGAAATTATGACGGAATTACAGGTGTATCGCAAAACATTTATCGATGGATAAAATTCGGTAAGCTTTTTTCGGGAAATGAAAAGTTCACAGCCGGCAGATTCAAGGAACTTCTGACTTGTGAGAAACAGAATGATCAGGTGGTGAACTTCCGCAACAAGGGTACTATCCATATGGTCATAGCCGACTATTCAGACTGTACGCTTCAGGCAGTGTTTGCCGGAGAAAATGAAAATCCCGATACTCCTGAATTTATTGATCTTGGAACGTGGCAGAGAGAAAAACAATGAGATTTTATAGTAAACGAAATGAGTGGAATAGTTAACTTTTCCTCTCATATATAAATCAGGCATAACCCACGTAAAGCTGCGGGTTATGCCTTGGCTTTTTATTCTGATATTTACCGGCTGAAAAGTAAATGAAAAATATATTTTATATGATTTACTGTATACCAGACTGATTAGTAACATAATCAGTGTACTGTGTTATTACACTGTCCTTTTTCGCTTTTGGCAGTATATATGTGCTTCCGTCAGAGAGTATAACCGTTGCTCCGGTGATTCGCTCGATAAATTCCGGATTGACAAGAAGCCCTCTGCGTATTTCTATAAAATTCTTATCAAATGACTCTGCCACCCTTGAAAACTTGATGAGTAAACGTTCTGTTTTTTTGTTCTTACAGTATATATTGGTATAATGGCGGTCGCTTTCGATCTTAACGACATTTTCAGGATAGAATATTCGGATGTTTTTTCCTGAATTCAGCACAACGGATGAGGATGAAGGTTTGTTGATCCGCATGGTCACGCGGCTGAACGCCTTTACAACTTCTGCTTCGGAGCATGGCTTCACAAGATAGTCGATCGCCTGTACTCTGAAAGCATCTATTGCGTGATCAAGGCTTGTCGTTACAAAAATGATCTGCGTGTCCGGAGAAAGTTCCTTCACGGTTTTTGCTATATCCACACCAAGCTCATTTTCAAGATAAACGTCCTGAAAGATCAGAGTGTAAAATGTGCCGCTTTTTATGCTGTTTATAAGTTCGGCTCCTGTACTGAACCAAAAGATTTCAATTTCATCGGTAATGTCCATAAGCGAAAATTTTATCATTTCGGCATCTTTTTTGCTGTCATCGCATATCGCTATAAGCATAAGGGAAACTCCTTTTTGTATCTTTACTATTGTAGTAACCGCAAAAACCTTTAATGCGTTCTCTATGGAAACGCTGATCTATTCATATATCAGTGTGGGGTCCGTGGCGAAGCCCGGCAAATCCTACCTCCGGAAATCCGGCTTAATCAGTGTTTCCCTATAATTATACCATATTTTTTTTACTGTGAAAATTCCATGCACGAATTATTCTGTTTAATGCATGAATTTCCACTTGCCGAAGCTTGATTTCTATGATAAAATATTAATGTTACTTTGCATATCTGCAAACTATGTTTGCTGGCTGTATGCCGGCTTAAATCAAAATACAGAGGGGATTGCATATTACTGTGAATCAATATCCGTATCATATATGGGAAACTGTTCTGTGGTCATTAGTAACTTCGTTTCCGTTCATCCCGCTGGTACTGTATACATTCAGAGGGCACTGGCGTTTCGGGAAAAAAGTCACATTTGCTTTTTCCGGAATCATTTTGGTTGTTCAGACGATACTCCGCGAGATACAGTTTTATATGGTATCTGAATCATACAGTTCGTTATGTGATATGATAATAGCTGTTTTCTATATTCTGTTTATTTTCATTGCGCTGAAAGAACATATCGGAAAGCTGATTTTTAGCGTTCTTGTTTTAAGTAATCTCGGGGATTTTTCAGTTTACTGCGGAAAGTTTCTCGAAAACCTGTTTTTCCCGGAATGCGCTAAGCTTCAGTATCACTTTACCTATCCTCTTTTTATGATGCTGATACTGTTAGTCGAGCTGCCGCTTATTTATCTGTTTGTATTCCGGAATATCTGCTCACATGACGCAGCAGAAAATGATCCGGCAGATCACGAAAATATCGGAAATTATCTCTGGCGGTATCTCTGGATAGTTCCTGCAGTCTTTTATTTAATAGAGGCACAGTTTTTCTATGCTTCACATCTTCAGGGGTTTGAGAGTTTTATGAGCCCGATCAATAATCTGTATCTGCTTATTATTGACGTTGGTACGGTGATCATTTACCGTATTATCATCCAGACTGCTGAACTCTACAAAAGGAACACTGCACTGCTTACGGAAAATCATGTTCTTTCGATACAAAGACTGCAGTATGACAGTCTGAATGAACGTCTTGAAAATATGCGCCGTACAAGGCACGATCTGCGTCACCACACAGCACTGCTCAGACAGATACGGCAAAGCGGAGATATTTCCGCACTTGACGAACTTATAGATACATACACCGAGGAGAACTGCCTTGATCAGCCGCTGGTCTTCTGCGAGAATGAAACTGTGAATATCGTGCTGGCGTTTTATTCTGAAAGGGCGTATAAAAACAATATCGCATTTTCCGTGAAAGCCGATATTCCGGAAGATATTTTTGCCGACAGGAAAGACCTTGCCGTATTGTTCGGAAATCTTCTTGAAAATGCAGCTGATGCATGTACGGAGGTCGAAGACGGCAGATTTATCGACCTGACTTCCACATATAAAACAACGAGTCAGGGTAAACACAGCCTTTCGGTCATCATAAAAAACAGCTTTGTTACAGCGCCGACAAGAACCGAAAACGGGCTTTTCAAATCCACCAAGCACGTCGGCGAAGGCATCGGAACCGGCTCTGTAGAGATCATTTCAAAAAAATATGGCGGTACCTGCTCCTTCAGACCGGATGGCAGTGTATTCACTGTTTCGGTGATACTTTACGAATGATCTTATTATGCTTCCGTCATCGGACGATTCCCCCCGCGGATAAGGTATTTTTCATCACGGGTGATGAAAAATATATAATAGCAATGGCCGCCGCGGAGGCGGCCATTACATTTCAGGAAGCAAGAGCATCACAGCTGCGTTATCGAAAAAGCATGATTGAATTGGTGAATATTGCTATGCGGTTTATGAAGATATTTTCATCATAAACCGCTTGACAATCAAAGATATATTTGATACAATATAGTTGTAGCAAATATAATTTGCTGTGTACTAATAAAGTAATGGTCTGTTAGCAGTTATGGTACATGATATCACAAAGAATCAAGAACCGGAGGTATATTTATGAAATCTATAGTTATTTACTTCAGCACAGAAACAGGCAAAACAAGAAAGGTAGCAGAGGAGTTCTCAAAGTCAGCAGGTGCTGATCTGTTCGAGATCGTACCGGAAATTCCGTACAGTGCTGCCGATATAAAGTGGACAAATCCTCTTGCAAGATGCAATAAGGAGAAGATAGGCAAAAAGGATGTTCCTGTTAAGGGAAAGATCGAAAACTGGGATGAATACGACACTGTATATCTCGGATTCCCGATATGGTATGCCGGTGCACCGAATGTAGTCAACACTTTCTGCAAAGGTTACAGCTGGGCAGGAAAGACTCTTCACATTTTTGCAACATCAGGCGGCAGCGGAATAGGAAAAACTGCAGAAAAACTCGAACCGTATGTAAGCGGTGCCAGAATAGAAAGTGCTGTAAGAGTAACATCTGCTTCAGAAATCAGATAAGTAAAGAGGACTTAGTATGATAGCAGATGAAATCAGAGAAAACCTTTTTAAAATGCAGGACATAAAGTACAGGGATTTTCAGA
>JAGDDO010000455.1 GCA_017848205.1 Oscillospiraceae bacterium
AATGTAATGGCCGCCTCATCGAACTCCAAAGCTGTAATAATTATTCAAACTTTCTTCCGATGCTTCTTGCAGCACCAACGCTGTCGCCGACTGCTCTGTAGCACTTGCTTACTGTATCGTAAACCACAAAACCGGCCTTTGTTACATCCACCTTGCCGTCTTCAGTGATAACATCTTCGTCGACCTTTATTCCAACGATCTCACCTGTAACGATGCATTCATTGAATTCCTCAGTTATCTTCAGAACCTTGCACTCGATAGTAACAGGAAGCTGATCTATGACAGGAGCGTTTACTTTGTCAGACTTTGTAACGGTAAATCCGCACTTTTCAAGTTTGTTCGGAACGTTGTTTCCGGAAGCGACGCCAACATAGTCGCAGGCTGCTATCTGCTCTGCAGTCGCATATGCTACTGTAAATTCCTTATTGAGTTTTATGTTTGCCGTTGTCAGGTGTGAAGCACCGAGACTGATCGAAATCTGACTTCCGCCGATCTGTCCGCCCCACGCTGCATTCATGGCATTCGGTACGCCGTTTGCATCATATGTTCCGATGATAAGCACCGGATGAGGTGTGAAAAATGGTTTTTCAATAGATTTTTTCATTGTGAATATGCCTCCAGTTATTTCGTAATATTATGCACATCTTAAATTGATTTCCGGATGTACACATTTCATCGAAAAATAGATTTTATCGTTTAAAAATATTATAGCACGGAAAGGCAGATTACACAAGGGGACGATACAGACGCAAAGAAAGATTTGACTTTTTCTCTTATACAGTGTACAATAAAATATATATTTGCTTATTTATACTGTAAAAAGGAGAATAATTATGAAAAGAGCCGTTGAAGTACATTACTATCTTAAAGATGGTAAAAGAAATGAATTCTATAACGAAATAATCAGCAGGGGTATTGCCGATGCTGCGAGGGCTGAAGAAGGAAATGAAAAATACGAGTATTATTTCAGCCCTGAAAATGAAAACGAACTTCTGCTTCTTGAAATATGGAAATCAGCTGATGCTGTGAAATTCCATATGGAAACAGCTCATTACAAGGCGCTCGGCGAACTTAAGAGTGAGTATGTAACTGAAACTGTTTTCAGACGATATGAAATCGAAGAGATCTAGGGAAACGCTGATTTATTCATAAATCAGCGTGGAATCCGGGGCGAAACCCCGCAAATCCCACCTCCGGAAATCCGGCAAAGCCGGATTTCCGATTTAATCAGTGTTTCCCTAAAATCAGTATTTTAGCGTTTTCAGATAAGCTTTCTGTTCAGGTGTAATTCTGAAACTTTCGACTGACTTCTGTATTGCTTTGTTGTGCGTCCATTTATCCAGCTTTTTCTCTTCAATATACGTGAGAATGGCATCATACTGTTTTGCCAGTGCCGTAGCAAAGTACCAGGCTGTCATCATATTGATATAGTATTCATCTGAACGGATCGCTGAAACCATATCAGGATACTTCGGGTCAAAGTCCTCATCCAGAAAATGTTCCATAAGCATACCGACTGCAAATCTTACAGTATAGGTATGCTTTGATTTTATCCATTTCTTTATCTGCTTAAGCAGCTCCGGACGATGCTTTTTAAAAACCTTCGGTGACATCTGGTCGCAGGTTGCCCAGTTGTCCACATAAGGCAGAAAACTGCAGACCTCCTCCATGCATCTGCCATAATCCTTAATGCCTGAAATAATAAATGCATGAAGCTGGTTTTCATCAAAATACTTATGAGGAAGACTCGACAGGAATTCATCGATGTCCTCTCTTTTGAGAAGATCCTTTGCATACTTCCGCAGTTCAGGAGTCCGTACACCGATCATGTCATCGGCAGTTTTGGACGGAATAAGTTTACTCTGAAAATCCCTGTATTTTATGTCCTGCATTTTAAAAAGGGTTTCTGTGATTTCATCTATTATCATATTTGTTTCTCTCTTATTTATGACAGGAAAATTTTCAGACTATCTCAGATGCAGATGTAACTCTGACTGCTCCGGCTATTTTTGCACCGCTTACATACGGTTCGAGTTTTTCTGCAGTTTTTCCTATTCCGCTGCCGCCTGATGTTGCAAAAATGTGAAGAGTCTTTCCTGCCC
>JAGDDO010000002.1 GCA_017848205.1 Oscillospiraceae bacterium
AGAATGTAGTCACCGCAGTTGTGTCCGTAAGTATCGTTTACAGCCTTGAAATTGTCGATGTCGAGCATTGCTATCCAGCAGTTCTCAGTCTTTTCATTTTCACTGTTATCCAGTATGGAAAGAAGATAATGTCTGTTGTAAAGCCCTGTAAGATTGTCTACAAGAGCCATTTTTTCGAGCATCTCCTCTGACTTGATAGCCGTGCGGTGGAAAAGGCATACGTAAATGATAACAATGGCGAATGTGGCAACAGAGTTAAACACGATAAGTATTCTGTGAGCAATTTCAGGAATTTCATAGAGCGGATCAGAATTCGCCGCATAAATGTAAACTCCTGTATAGCACAGAACGTGAATGGCTATAAGAAGCGCAAACGGCAGTTCTTTATGAAGCACCCTGTTGTGCATATAGCCGTTGTAGCTTATACACGCAAGCATTCCGAGTGCATACAGCTGAAAGCAGTCCCCGGTTCCGGAACATATCACACCTGTTATCATAAATCCGAGTATAACCGTGTAAATAATAACATTGGATATGAGATAGTGCTTATTGATGATAAAATACATGTTGGATGTGTTAAGCACCAGCTTGAAATATATAACGTACCTCATAAGAGGCATATCGTAAAGGATACCGAAAATCAGAAAAAACACATCGGTAGCCAGTAGGAATCCGCCGAAGAACAAAGTCAGATACTTCAGTATTTTTTTATTCTGGTTAAAATCAGTCATATGATAATCAATCCCCGTTGAAAAATCTTTAAGGAAACACTGATTAAATCGGAAATCCGGCTTCGCCGGATTTCCGGAGGTGGGATTTGCGGGGCTTCGCCCCGGACCCCACGCTGATTTATGAATAAATCAGCGTTTCCTTAATAATCCCCTGTCGAATCAGTGTTTATTCAGACACTGAACTTATTATATTACAAGTATAACATTTTTCAATAAAATAATCAATAAAAACCGAGCAGATTTTATAAAAACTTCGGCTGACAGAGATGTATTAACATATAGTACTTTAAATATTATATGCATAATCGTATTATTTGTCATTGTTTGTTTAATAAAACTGTGCTATAATCACAGTGTATGAGATGTGTATTTATCAAATGGCGGTAAATACGCATACGGGATCGTATATAAAGTTAAACACTCAATGACAGGAGGATACGAATGAAAAAAATCGTAAAAAGTACAGGTGCTGTACTTACTGCTGTGGCTCTGTTTATCTGCCAGCTGTTTGTCATGCCGGTAAGAGCTGCAGGAGGAACCGACCTTTATGTTGGTTATCCTTCAAAGCAGAATAATTTCAGCACTGTTCAGCAGGCCGTTGACAAGGCCGCCGGAATAAAACCGGGAAGTGAATCAGACCGTGTTACCATCCACATTGCACCGGGAACGTACCGTGAACAGGTCATAGTCCAGACACCGTACATCTCCTTTGTAAATGACGAACCTTCAAAGGACGTAGTACTCACCTGGTATTACGGCATCGGCTACAAATACTACAGCGTTGGCCAGAGCGGATATTACGACGCAAACTCAGCAAAACAGAAGAGCACCAAGAACACGCCTTCCTACCGCTGGGGCGCAACCGTTCAGCTTCGTCCATCAGCGTCGTACTTTAAAGCTAAGGACATAACATTTGAGAATTCATTCAACAGATACATCACTGAAGAAGAAATACGTGATGGTGTTGAGCTCACCCATGATACATCAGTCACTAACATTTCTCAGGTACGTACCTCATCCACTGATGCGCGTTCAAAAGCAGCTACCGAAAGAGCTGCCGCACTTTCAGCAGATACTGCATATGCGGAATTCTTAAACTGCCGTTTTCTTTCCAGTCAGGACACACTTTATACAGGAAGCAGACCGCAGTACTACAAAAACTGTCACATTGAAGGCAACACCGACTATATCTTCGGCGATTCATCGGCTGTGTTTGATCAGTGCGAACTCTGTTTCTACGGATACAGCGACAAGGGATATTCAGGATATATAACCGCTGAAAGAGATGAAGGAAACGATGACACCGGTTATCTTTTCTGGAACTGCAGAGTAACTGCAAATTCTTCACTGAAACAGACTGCAGGATATCTCGGCAGACCATGGCGCGACTCGGCAAAGGTAATGTTCCTTAACACAGTACTTGACAACGGAAACCTTATTCTTCCTGCAGGCTGGACAAAAATGTCCGGAGTTGAACCTGAGACCGTAGCCGGATTTAAGGAATACGGAACAAAGCTTGCAAACGGTTCAGGCGTTGACCTTTCACAGCGTAAGGGACACACACTTTCCGCATCAGACGCTTCTACAGTAAAACCTGTAAACTACATGAAGGGCTGGACTCCTTCGTTTATGAACTCATCCGGTCAGTCCGGAAACACACCTTCGGAAAGCACACCTCAGAGCGGAAACACACAGAACGCGAGCGATGCAGTAACACTCTGCGGCGGCTGGTTCGAAACAGCTTTTGCCGAATGGGATCAGAGCAAACTCGGAAACAGTATCAAGGTATCATACAAGGAATCATCAGCTTCATCATACACACAGGCAGATTCACAGCTTATAAGAGGAAACCGCGTTGATATACCGGGACTTAAGGGCGGCGTTTCCTACGATGTACTTATCGAGGGTTCATCAGGGAAAGCATCATTCAGTGTAACTCCGATGAGCCACGACAGAAGCGGCTACGCTCACTGGAACTACTCATCAGGTGTAGGTGCATACAACAACGACGGAACGCTCAAGTCAGGAGTTACTGTTATC
>JAGDDO010000049.1 GCA_017848205.1 Oscillospiraceae bacterium
CAGCTCTTGCATCAAAGGCTACTGGTTATCCTATCGCCAAGGTTGCAGCAAAGATCGCTATCGGTTACACACTCGACGAGATTATCAACCAGGTAACAGGCAAGACCTATGCATGTTTCGAACCTGCACTCGACTACGTTGTTGTCAAGTTCCCTAAGTGGGCTTTCGACAAGTTCGTTTATGCCAAGAGAACACTCGGTACTCAGATGAAGGCTACCGGTGAGGTAATGGCTATCGGTACAAGCTTTGAACAGGCAATGATGAAGGCTGTACGTTCCATTGAACTCGGCGTTGACTCCATGAATCTCAAGAAGCTTGAAAAGCTTTCCGATGAGGAACTCATGAAGAAACTCGAAGAGGTTGACGACGAACGTTCATTCCAGGTTTACGAAGCTCTCAAGAGAGGCGTTACCGTTGAAAAGCTCCACGAAATGACCATGATCGACGAATGGTTCCTTAACAAGCTCCTCAACATGGTAAACCTCGAAAAGTGGCTTGCTGACGGTGAGCTCACAGAAGAAAAATATCTCACAGCCAAGAACTACGGCTACCTTGACAGCACTATCGAAAGAATGAGCGGTCAGAAATGCCCGATGCACAAGCAGGCTGTCTATAAGATGGTTGATACCTGTGCAGGTGAGTTCAAGGCTGAAACACCATATTTCTACTCAACATTCGATGAGGAAAACGAAGCAAAGCAGTTCATCGAAAGAACTGACAAGGGCAGGAAGAAAGTTATCGTTTTCGGTTCAGGTCCTATCCGTATAGGTCAGGGTATCGAATTCGACTACTGTTCAGTACACTGCGTATGGACTCTTAAGGAACTCGGCTACGAAGCAGTTATCTGCAACAACAACCCTGAAACAGTTTCAACTGACTTCGATACCGGTGACAGACTTTACTTCGATCCGCTTACAAAGGAAGACGTTGAATCTATCATCGCTACTGAACAGCCTTACGGCGTAGTTGTTCAGTTCGGCGGCCAGACAGCTATCAAGCTCGTTAAGCATCTTTCAGACATGGGCGTAAGGATCCTCGGTACACAGGCTGACAGCGTTGACGCTGCAGAAGACCGTGAACGTTTTGACGAGATCCTTGAAAAATGCGGCATTCCGCGTCCGCAGGGTCACACAGTCATGACAACAGAGGAAGCTGTTGCTGCTGCTGAAGACCTCGGCTATCCGGTACTCATGAGACCTTCATACGTTCTCGGCGGCCAGAACATGATCATTGCACATTCCGAAAAGGATATCGTTGAATACATGGAGATCATCACAAGAACTTTGATCGAAAACCCTGTACTTATCGACAAGTACATGATGGGTACTGAAGTTGAAGTTGACGCTATCTGCGACGGCAAGGACTTCCTCATTCCTGGTATCATGGAACACATTGAACGTGCCGGTGTTCACTCAGGTGACTCTATCTCAGTTTACCCTGCTCAGACACTTTCGGAAAGAATCAAGAACACTATCGTTGATTATACAAAGAAACTTGCTCTTGAACTTAAGGTAGTAGGTCTTGTAAACATCCAGTACGTTGTTTACAACCACGAAGTTTACGTAATCGAAGTAAATCCGCGTTCATCAAGAACTGTTCCGTACATCAGCAAGGTAACAGGCATTCCTATGGTAGACATCGCGACAAAGCTCATGTTCGGTGCTACTCTTAAGGATCTCGGCTACGAAAGCGGTCTTTATCCTTCTGCTGACTACGTTGCTGTCAAGGTTCCAGTATTCAGCTTTGAAAAACTTCACGACGTTGATACAATGCTCGGACCTGAAATGAAGTCAACAGGTGAGTGCCTCGGTATTGCTCATACATTTGAAGATGCACTTCTCAAGGGTCTCGTTGCAGCTGGTTTTGACCTTAAGAAGGAAGGCGGCGTGTTCATCACAGTACGTGATACAGACAAGCAGGAGATCATTGCAATTGCCGACAAGTTCTCACAGATGGGATTTGAACTCTACGCAACAGCCGGTACAGCCGGTGTACTCAACAGAAACATGATCGCTACGAACCATGTAAACAGAGTATCGGAACCAGAACCGAACGCTATCAACCTTCTCGAAAGCGGCAAGATCCACTACGTTATCTCAACATCAGAAAAAGGCCGTCTCCCTGCAAGAGACAGCGTTAAGATGCGCCGTAAGTCAGTAGAACGTTCCATCTGCTCACTCACAGCAATAGACACAGCCAGAGCCCTCGCAAACGTTCTCCAGACAGGAAGAACAATCGACGATGTTGAACTTATCGATATTACTAAGATTTGATAACTGATAATAATAAGAAACAGCAGAGTTCACTTTATGTGTGGCTCTGCTGTTTTGTATGTGTATTGCGTACCTGCGGCACGCCTGTAAAAAGGTAGTGGTCGTCTCGAAGAGGCGGCCACTACCATTTTTAAACATGACATTAACCTTGTACTAATAATCAAATTATGATATACTTATAGATGTGATTAACGAAAAAACCATATGTACAGAGCTATCATAAAAAGAAAGGACAGGAATCATGGGAACATATCTGAATCCGGGAAAAACAGCTTTTGAGGAAGCTGTTAATTCAGCTATTTATATTGATAAAACAGAGATAATCCGATATCTTAATTCTGTTGTTAATACCAAACAGAAATACGTTAGTGTTTCCCGTCCTCGTCGTTTTGGAAAGACCATGACAGCCGATATGATCTGTGCATATTACGACAGGGAAGCTGACAGCAGAGCTTTGTTTTCGGAAAGACTGCTGGCAACGGCAAAGCCGGTTCAGACAGATACAAAGGAGATCATATGGGATAAGTATATTGGTTGTTTTGATGTTATTCGTCTTACAATGACAAAGTTTTTCAAAAGAAAAAAATCTGTATCTGCTGCTCTGGACGATATGCAGCGACTTGTTATCAGAGATTTAAAGAAAGCATATCCGAATGTAGATTATTTCGATGATAAAGATCTTATTCAGACAGTAGATGATGTTTACGCAGATCTTGACAGGCAGATAGTAATAGTTATCGATGAATGGGATGCAGTTTTCAGAGAAAGTAAGGATGACAAAGACGGACAGACAGAATACCTTGATTTTCTTCGTGATCTGCTTAAGGATAATGAACACATAGCTCTGGCATATATGACAGGTATCCTTCCGATAAAGAAATACGGCAAGCATTCAGCACTCAATATGTTTGATGAATATTCCATGATGAATCCGATGCAGATGGCTCCGTATACCGGATTTCTTACATCTGAAGTTGAAGAGCTGACTGTTAAATACGGAAGAGATCTTGACAGCATAAAGGACTGGTACGACGGATATAAGGTAAGTGATATTATCCCGCCGGATCCGGATCATGAGATTTTACGTGAAACAGGAAAGTCACCTGAAG
This sequence comes from Oscillospiraceae bacterium, assembly GCA_017848205.1. Next base: position 3,383 of record JAGDDO010000049.1, read on the forward strand.
GAAAGAAATATGATCTGTACAGTCCGCTTTCAGTTGTAAAGTCAGTTATGACGGGCAGAATCAGTAACTACTGGAATAAAACTGAAACCTACGAAGCTCTTGCAGAATACATCCGAAAAGATTATGACGGTCTCAAAGATTCAGTTGCTCTTCTCATGGATGGCGGTAGACTGAAGATTGATACATCATCATACCAGAACGACATGACATCATTTACATGCAGAGATGACGTACTTTCACTTCTTATTCATCTCGGTTATCTTGGATTTGATGATGAGAGCAGCGAAGTATTTATTCCTAACAAGGAAATAATGGATGAATTCCGTACATCAACAAAGTCGGATGAATGGATACCGACGTTTAAATCATTTGAATTGTCAGTTGAGCTTCTGAAAGCAACATGGAATGAAGATGCAGATAAAGTCGCAGAGATCATTGAAAAAATGCATGATAAAGCTGATAACAGGACATATAATGATGAAGCTGCATTAAGTTATGCTATAAGAATGGCGTATTATGCAGCACAGAAATATTACACGTTCATACCGGAAACAGACAGCGGAAAAGGATATGCAGATCTTATCTGTATTCCGTCACCAAAGTTTGCAGACAAACCGGCATTGGTTGTAGAACTCAAATACAATAAAGATGCAAACGGAGCGGTAGCACAGATCAGAAATCGCGATTATCCGGAAAGACTTGAACATTATAAGGATAATATCCTTTTGATCGGTATCAATTACGAAAAAGATCTTCCG
>JAGDDO010000456.1 GCA_017848205.1 Oscillospiraceae bacterium
AATCGATCAGACGTTCTCGGCTACAGTTCTTGGTTACATTGATTTTGACGCCTCTCTTGAAGATGTAACTGAAAAGGACGGAAATTACATTGCAACAGTTAAGATCTCACAGGAAGGTGAAGAGATCGGCACTGATACTATCACACTCGATCCTAAGTCAGGAATGATCCTTAAGGTAAAGTCCACACAGCAGGACGGCGATAAGGAACTTGAAGTTATTTCTGAATTCACATACACCAAGGACATCGAGATAGACAGTACACCGAAAACTGAATACAGAGATCCTGTAGAAGCTGAAGAAGTAACTGGTACTGCAGGCGAAGCTTCTGAAACTGCTGAAACAACTGCGAATTAATAATAATAATGATTTACTGATAGTGAACGTAAAATCCAGTTTGCGTTCACTATTATTCTGATATTCTGAAGCGGAGGCCCTACACTAATGATAACAAATGACAAGATGTTCATTTCCTTCAAGCACAAAGTCATTGAGAGCGTTGCAAGGCTTGCATGGGAAGACAAACTTGATGAAGACCATATTGATGCACTTAAGTACGAACTCATTCCGGGTCCCAAGCCGCAGTACAGGTGCTGTATTTACAAGGAACGTGAAGTGGTCTCACAGAGAATACGACTTGCGAGAGGAAAAAACACCACTGCCAATCCTGACTCAAAAAATGTCGTACAGGTAATGCAGGCTGCCTGTGACCAGTGCCCTATCTCATCATATACGGTAACTGACAACTGCCGTCTGTGCCTTGGCAAGGCGTGCTACAGTTCGTGTAAATTCGGAGCTGTTTCCATAGGCGAAAAACGATCAAACATAGATCCTAATAAGTGCAGGGAGTGCGGCCAGTGTGCTGCAGCCTGTCCTTACGGAGTTATTGTTCATCTTGTAAGACCGTGCAAAAAAGTCTGTCCGGTCGGTGCTGTCTCATTCGACGAGAACGGTTTCTGCGTTATTGACGAAACGAAATGCATAAACTGCGGTCACTGCATACACAGCTGTCCTTTCGGGGCTATCAGCTCCAAAACATATCTTGTACAGATAATAGAAGCAATAAAAGCCGGTAAAAACGTTATTGCAATGTGTGCTCCTTCGATCGAAGGACAGTTCGGCGAACAGGTTACACTCCAGTCCATCAAGGATGCTCTTCTTAAACTCGGTTTTTCCGATATGGTCGAAGTCGGACTCGGAGCTGACATAACCGCTGCATACGAATCTGCCGAATGGAGCGAAGCTAAAAAGGAAGGCAGAAAAATGACTACATCCTGCTGCCCTGCTTTTATAAACATGCTCAAAAACAATTATCCGGAACAGTATAAGGAAAACATGTCTGAAATAGTTTCCCCTATGTGCGCTGTTTCACGATATATGAAGGCACTCCATCCTGACTGTGTTACTGTCTTCATCGGGCCGTGTATAGCGAAAAAATGGGAAACCCTTGATAAATCAGTTGAAGGAAACGCTGACTATGCCATAACCTTCGGCGAACTTCAGGTTCTTCTTCGTTCACGCGATCTTGAATTCGAACCGACTGATGAACAGTATCAGGAAGCTTCCGTATTCGGAAAAGGTTTTGCTTCTGCAGGCGGTGTTGCAAGTGCAGTTATTGAATGCATGAAGGAACGCGGTGAAGATACATCCGGAATCACCCTTTACAAAGCTACCGGAGCGCTTGAATGCAAAAAGGCTCTTGCTCTGCTGAAAGCCGGAAAGCTGAACGAGGACTTCATTGAAGGTATGGCCTGTACGGACGGATGCGTAGGAGGCCCTTCAAACCACAGAGCTCCTGCCGAGATACATAAAGCTCGTAAAGCACTTCTTGACAGTGCTGATGACAGGCAGATACTCAAGAACATTGAAAAATATCCTGTCGATAAATTCTCGATGTACCGCGACGGTCATATGGATTAAGCTGCTTATTCCGGCAGACCGGGATATCAAAGCACCACTTCGAAGATTTATAAATTGATCCGTTATAATAAAAAGGAACTGCATAAGATGATTCTTATCCTTTGCAGTTCCTTTTCTTTTTTTAATAAACGTTAATATTATCGCGTTTACTGTAATATTATTTTTTTATTACAGATACAACTATTTTTCCGAGTTGATCACGGCCTTCAAATTTAACTGTATATCCAGAATCTATCGTTTCGTAGCCGCTGCTGTCATATGCCATCAGTTTTGTCTGTGTTTCTCCGGGCTTTAAATATCCGTGGGACTCACTGTTTACAAGTCTGAGAATACGCTGCTTGTCATCACCGTTATATGTATCTGCGTAATTATAGTATTTGAACTCTTTCTGTCCCCAGTAGGTTTTATGCATTTCTGCCTGAACATGCATTATTCTGATACCTGTATTGTTTTTGTCATTGTACCTTCCGTTCAAGAAATTCTTCACATCATTGTTGTTTCCTTCACAGCTTTGATATTCCACTAAAAAATATTCGCTTGTAAAGTTTCCGTTCCAGTTTTTCAGCGGGAGAATAAGACAGCTTCCTTCTTCTGCAGGATCTGAAAGCGTAAATACCTGTTCCCCTCCTGAATTCATATCATATACCTGAACTTCATTTTCACGCAGCCATCCGGCCATCAGTTTTGAGAAAGTACAGTAATCACCAAGAGAATCATCCATTTTACAGTAGCCGGCAGGACCTTTAAGTCCTTCGTAATCCTGCGACTCATATTTGTAATAGTCCTGAAGTCCCATACAGTGTCCGAACTCATGTGTATAGTCCCTTTTGAAAACATACATGTTTTCTTTATACGGCATGGTGTTCATTCCGGCATACTTTACAACTTTAACGCCGTCAGCCTTAAAGTCCGGGTCATAGTACCAGGTGTGTGTGGCTGCATACCAGAAGTCTTTTATAGTGCCCGACGCTTTGTCAAGAGGCACAGTAAAGGTAAGAACATCTATATCTCCGTCGCCGTCACCGTCATAGTCTGAATAATCGATCTTTTCATCCATTGTTTTAAGGACGTCCTTCATCATTTTTTCCCTGGTGGAAAGATCGACACTGTAGCTCTCGATATCTGCATTAAGTGTACAGTAATATACATCACCGGACATAGTAAGATTTCCGTATGAAGCTCTTTCTATATATGCAGTAAGGCTTTCATAAGGGTACTTTGCCTGACCTTCTCCGAACAGTTCGGTCTCTAGGTCCTCTTCACTCATTTTCTTCCTGTCGCTGAATTTTGCATTATTGAATTCCACAAGGAAATTCAAGGAACGAACCTCTCCGGTGGTCTGTGCACTTGTTACCAGTCCGTTAAGTGAAGAAGGAATGAGAGGAGAATCAGTGACAGTAAATGTTCTGTGATCATACTTCTTAGAATATTGATCCATAAGATATTGACTTAGATAGACGGAGTCCAGAAAATCCGTATAACCATTACCGTCAAAATCGGCGATCTGCTCTGTCAGAGGATCTGTATCTATTTCTTCTGAAAGCATATATGATTTGTGCAGCGCCAGATCTGCAATATCCACTCTTCCGTTTCCGTTCATATCCCCGCGGATATATGTTGTAACTGTAGTTTCTCCTGAAGCAGTCATTCCCATTAATGACG